>JAEWAD010000314.1 GCA_023391905.1 Pseudomonadota bacterium
TCTCCAATCCGATGCTGCTCGACGTGCTGGAAGGCGCGAGCGACACGCTCGGCCTCGACGCGATGCGCATGGCGTCCGGCGCCGGCCACGACATGGCCTGGTTCTCGCGCATCGCGCCGGCGGCGATGATCTTCATTCCATCGAAGGACGGCCGCAGCCACACGCCGGAGGAATGGTCGGAGCCCGGCGAGATCGCCGCCGGCGCCGCCGTGCTGCACGAGGCGCTGCTGCGGCTCGACACGATGCTCGCCTGAGACCGAACCGGAATGCCTCGCTCGAACCGCTCCTGAAAGGAACCGCCATCATGGGCCGCATACTGACCGAGAGGGACGTCGAGGCCGCCGTGCGGGGTGGCTCGGTCTATGCGGCGGGCGGCGGCGGCTGGGCCGACCATGGCCGCATGCTCGGCCTCGCCGCGGTCCGCATCGGCCGGCCCGAGCTGGTCTCGATCGAGGAACTGAAAAAGGACGACTGGGTGGCGACCGCGGCGGCGATCGGCGCGCCGGCCGGCACCACGGCGTGGGAGATGCAGGGCGTCGACTATGTCCACGCCGTGCGGCTGCTGCAGGAGGCGCTGGGCGAGCCGATCGCCGCGCTGATGGTCGGCCAGAACGGCCGCTCCTCGACGCTGAACGGCTGGCTCCCTTCGGCCATCCTCGGCACCAAGGTGCTCGACGCGGTCGGCGACGTGCGCGCGCATCCGACCGGCGACATGGGCTCGATCGGGCTCGCCGCCTCGCCGGAACCGACCATCCAGACGGCGGTCGGCGGAAACAGGGCCGAGAACCGCTACATCGAGCTGGTGGTGCGCGGCGCCACCGCCAAGGTTTCGCCCGTGCTCCGGACCGCCTCCGACATGTCGGGCGGCTTCATCGCCTCGGCCCGCAACCCGGTCCGCGCCAGCTATGTGAAGAAGAACGCGGCGCTCGGCGGCATCTCGATGGCGCTGGCGCTCGGCGAGGCGATCCTCGCGGCGGAGGGCAAGGGCGCCGGCAAGGGGTCGGGCAGCGCCGTCATCGACGCGATCTGCAGGGTGACGGGCGGGACCATCGCCGTCTCCGGCCGGATCGCGAAAAAGGACGTCGTCTACACCAACTCCGCCTTCGACATTGGTCAGGTGGTGATCGGCAGCGGCGCCAAGGCGACGACGCTGCATGTCATGAACGAATACATGGCGATCGACGATGCCGACGGCGGCCGCCTTGCCACCTTCCCGGACGTGATCACCACGCTCGACAAGGACGGCGAGCCGCTTTCGGTCGGGCAGCTCCATGTCGGCATGACGGTGCATGTGCTGCATGTGCCGAAGGCGATCATCCCGCTCTCGGCCGGCGTGCTCGACCCCTCCGTCTACCCGCCGGTCGAGGCGGCGATGGGCATCGAGATCGCGCGCTACATCTTCGAGGAAGAGACCAAGAAGAAGCGGAAGGGCAAGAAGTGATGCAGCACCCGCGCTATCCCGTAACCTCCGGCACGACGCTCCGCTGCAAGGGCTGGCGGCAGGAGGGCCTGCTGCGGCTGCTGGAGAATGTGCTCGCCGTCGGCGAGGACCCGGACGGGCTCGTCGTCTACGCAGCCCTCGGCAAGGCGGCGCGCAACTGGGCGGCGCATGACGCGATCGTCGACGCGCTGATGACCATGGACGAGGACGAGACGCTGGTCGTCCAGTCCGGCAAGCCGATCGGACTGCTGAGGACGCAGGTACAGGCGCCCATCGTCATCATGGCGAACTGCAACATCGTCGGGCAGTGGGCGAAGGCGGAATATTTCTACGAGCTGGAGAAGAAGGGGCTGATCTGCTGGGGCGGGCTGACGGCCGGCGCCTGGCAATATATCGGCAGCCAGGGCGTCATCCAGGGCACCTACGAGATCTTCATGCGGATCGCCGAGCGGCACTTTGGCGGCGATCTCGCCGGACGCTTCATTCTCTCGGCCGGGCTCGGCGGCATGGGCGGCTCGCAGCCGCTCGCCGGCCGCATGGCCAACGCCGCCATCCTCGTCGTCGACGTCGATCCGGAGCGGGCGGCGAAGCGCAAGGCGATCGGTTATGTCGACGAGATCGCGCCCGACCTCGACACGGCGCTGCAGCGGATTGCGCACGCCCGCCACCACCGCGAGCCGCTCTCCGTCGCGCTCGTCGGCAACGCGGCCGAGATCTATCCCGAAATCGTCCGGCGCGGCATCTATCCCGACATCGTCACCGACCAGACCTCGGCGCACGACCTCGTCTATGGCTATGTGCCGGCCGGACTGCCGCTTTCCGAGGTGCGGGCGCTGCGCCAGTCGGACCCGGCCAGGCTGATGGCGCTGTCGCGCGCGTCGATCGTCCCGCATGTCGAGGCGATGCTCGATTTCCAGCACCACGGCTCGGTGGTGTTCGACAATGGCAACCTGATCCGCACCCAGGCGAAGGCGGCCGGCGTCGCGAACGCCTTCGACATCCCGATCTTCACCGAGGCGTATCTGCGGCCGCTGTTCGCCCGCGCCATCGGGCCGTTCCGCTGGATGGCGCTCACCAACGATCCCGAGGACATCCGCCGCATCGACGAGCGCGTGCTGGCGCTCTTCCCCGACGACCGCATCGTCGCCAACTGGATCCGCCTGGCGCGCGAGAACGTGCCGTTCGAGGGGCTGCCGGCGCGCATCGCCTGGCTCGGCCATGGCGCGCGGACGGAACTGGCGCTCGCCGTCAACCAGATGGTGGCGTCGGGCGAACTGACCGGGCCGATCGCGTTTTCGCGCGATCACCTCGACGCCGGCGCAATGGCGCATCCGAACATCATGACCGAGAACCTGCGCGACGGCTCCGACGCCGTCGCCGACTGGCCGCTGCTCGACGCCATGGCGCTGGCATCCTCCGGCGCCGACCTCGTCACCGTGCATTCCGGCGGTGGTGGCTATGCCGGCTACATGACCTCGGCCGGCGTCACGCTCGTCGCCGACGGCACGCCGGAAGCCGCCGAACGTCTGGAGCGGGCGCTTACCAACGACACCTCGCTCGGCGTCATGCGCTACGCCGATGCCGGCTACGCGGACGCGCTCGACGAGGCGGAGGCCAAGGGCATCCGGCGCTTCGACGTGCCGTCCGAGCCGGTGGTGCGGCGGAGATAAGCCCCGCCGCCCGTTCCAAACCTCCCGCTTAACCGTGCGGGCGAGCGAAGATCTCGGCCAGCATGTCGACGAAGCGCTTCGGATCGGCGTCGAAGGCGACGTCGGCGTTGGGCTCGCGATTGCCCCGGAAATGGGTGTCGATGACGGTGCGGCCGACGGTGAGCGCGCCGCCGGTCTCGACGTCGACGTGATGGCGGCGGGTGGTCAGGATCGCGCGATCGACCAGATAGGCGACGCAGACCGCGTCATGCACCGGCGCGGTGCCGAGCACGTCCATCTTCTGGGCGATGTCGTGCATCTCGATGCGGAAGCGGACGATGTCCGACGTCGCCTGGCCGGCCGGCGTGCCGAGCGCCGCGAGGCGGTCGCAATCGGCATAGGACACCAGCGCCCGGTGCGTCGCGTCGAGCGTCACCAGCGTCACCTTCTCGAAGCCGGCGTTCAGCACGCGCGCCGCCGCTTCCGGATCGGCCCAGATGTTGAACTCGGCCGAGGGCGTCATGTTGCCGATCTCGTGGCCGCCGCCCATGATGATCAGCTCCGGCACGCGCTTGGCGAAGTCCGGATCGGCGGCGAGCGCGGCGGCAATGTTGGTGAGCGGGCCGACCGGCATCAGCGCGATCGGGTCCTTGGCGTTGCGATAGGTCTCGACGAGATAGTCGACGGCGCCCTTTTCCGCCTTCTTCGACTTCGCCGCCGGAACGGGCAGCGTCTCGACATGGAACTTCGACGCCTGGTCGGTGACGCCGCGGGCGACCGGGAAATTGTCGCGCACGAAGGGACGGTTCGAGCCTTCATAGACCGGGATGTCGGAGCGGCCGATATGGTCGAGCACGCGCAGCGTGTTGTCGGTGCAGAACTTGACCTCGACATTGCCGTTCACCGTGGTGACGCCAACCAGCTCGATTTCCGGATGCAGCGCCGCCAGCATGATGGCGACGGCGTCGTCGGTTCCGGTATCGACGTCGAGAATGAGCTTCTGGGCCACGCGCGGCACTCCATGGGCGAGGGAATAAGGAGGCCGGACGTTAGGGGGGCGCCCGGTGAAGCGTCAAGGTGGGCGGCGCGCCCGCGCCCCGAGACGGAACCGTGTCGGGACGGGCGGGTTTACCCCCTTGTCCGGCCGGTCACCCTTGCCGCCCGGGTCGCTTCGCCGGCCGTTTCGCCTCGCGCCACCGCGCATTCCCCCGGCGTCGCCGGCCATGGTGTTGCTTTGGCAACGATTTCCGCGCCAATCTCCGTTCCGACATTCTTGACGGGAGTTCCCCATGTTTCCGACGCCGGTTCCGAAGCTCGTTCCCAACACCTACGACTTCGAGTCGAAGCCGATGGTGAAGCCGACGGGCTTCCGTGAATATGACGCGCGCTGGCTGTTCGGCGACGAGATCAATCTGATGGGCGTGCAGGCGCTCGGCATGGGCCTCGGCACGCTGCTCGGCGAGCTCGGCGTCAAGCGCGAGCTGGTCACCGGCCACGACTTCCGCTCCTATTCCGCCTCGATCAAGCTGGCGCTTACGACCGGCCTGATGGCATCAGGCGTCAGGGTGCACGACATCGGCCTCGCCGTGACGCCGATGGCCTATTTCGCCCAGTTTGATCTCGACGTGCCGGCCGTCGCCATGGTCACCGCCTCGCACAACGAGAATGGCTGGACCGGCGTGAAGATGGGCGCGGCGCGGCCGCTGACCTTCGGCCCGGACGAGATGACCAGGCTGAAGGAGATCGTGCTCACCGCCGCCTTCGACCTGCGCGGCGGCGGCTCCTACGTCTTCCACGAGAATTTCCCGGCCCGCTACATGGCCGACATCACCAACCGGCCGAAGCTGAAGCACCCGATCAAGGTGATCGCCGCCTGCGGCAACGGCACGGCCGGCGCCTTCGCGCCCAAGGTGCTGGAGATGATCGGCGCCGACGTCATCCCGATGGACGCCGAGCTCGACTTCACCTTCCCGCGCTACAACCCCAACCCCGAAGACCTGAAGATGCTGCACGCGATCCGCGACGCGGTGCTGGAGCATGGCGCGGCGGTGGGCCTCGGCTTCGACGGCGACGGCGACCGCTGCGGCGTGGTCGACAACGAGGGCGAGGAGATCTTCGCCGACAAGGTCGGCGTGATGCTGGCGCGCGACCTGTCGGCGCTGCACCCGAACGCCACCTTCGTCGTCGACGTCAAGTCGACCGGCCTGTTCGCCACCGATCCGGTGCTGATCGCCAATGGCGTCAAGGCCGATTACTGGAAGACCGGCCACTCCTACATCAAGCGCCGCGTCAACGCGCTGAACGCGCTCGCCGGCTTCGAGAAGTCCGGCCACTATTTCTTCAACCAGCCGATCGGCCGCGGCTATGACGACGGCCTCGTCTCGGCGCTGGCGATCCTCGACATGCTCGATCGCAACCCCGGCAAGACCATGGCCGATCTCAAGAACGCGCTGCCCAAGACCTGGGGCTCGCCGACCATGTCGCCGCATTGCGACGACGAGAAGAAATACGGCGTCATCGACAAGGTGGTGAAGCGCTTCGAGGAGATGCGCGCCAGGGGCGAGCCCGTCGCCGGCCAGAAGATCATCGACCTCGTCACGGTCAACGGCGTCCGCGTCGTCACCGAGGACGGCACCTGGGGCCTCGTCCGCGCCTCGTCCAACAAGCCGGAGCTGGTGGTCGTGGTCGAGAGCCCGGTCTCCGAGGCACGCATGCACGAGATCTTCAAGGCGGTCGACGGTGTGCTGCGCGAGAACCCCGAGGTCGGCGCCTACAACCAGACGATCTGACGATGCCGCTTGAGCCCTCTCCGCCGAAACAGGATGTATCCTTGAAGCGCCAGAACGCCTTTGCACCTCTCCCTGAGGGAGAGGTCGACGGC
>JAEWAD010000520.1 GCA_023391905.1 Pseudomonadota bacterium
TTGGATCCCGGGTCGCGCTGCGCTTGCCCGGGATGACGGGGAGCGGGTGGGACGAAAGAGTTCCAATGGCGGCGAAGCGCCGGCCGATGGAATTGACCGCCCATCGGGAAGGCAGAAATCCCCTCCCCTGCGGCGGGGCGAAGGAATAGCCTCCCGCATCGGGAGCGCGAACAGGGAGGCTTCCCGGCCCATGGCCGAGGAAGGGGAGAGAGACCATGATCGAGGGAACGCCGCGATGACCACCATCCGTCTCACCATGGCGCAGGCGCTGGCGCGCTTCCTCGCCAACCAGAAGACCGTCGTCGGCGGCCAGACCGTGCCGATCTTCGGCGGCGTCTGGGCGATCTTCGGCCATGGCAACGTCGCCGGAATCGGCGAGGCGCTCTACCAGCACCGCGACGAGCTGCCGACCTTCCGCGCCCATAACGAGCAGGGCATGGGCCACGCGGCAGTCGCCTATGCCAAGGCGAGCTTCCGCCGCCGCATGATGGCGGTGACCAGCTCGATCGGCCCCGGCGCCACCAACATGGTGACGGCCTGCGCGCTGGCGCATGTGAACCGGCTGCCGGTGCTGTTCCTGCCCGGCGACGTCTTCGCCAACCGGCGGCCCGATCCCGTCCTGCAGCAGGTCGAGGATTTTGGCGACGGCACGGTCTCGGCCAATGACGTGTTCCGGCCCGTCTCGCGCTATTTCGACCGCATCACCCGCCCCGAGCAGATCATCCCGGCGCTGCAGCGCGCGATGGCGGTGCTGACCGACCCGGCCGATTGCGGCCCGGTGACGCTGTCGCTCTGCCAGGACGTGCAGGCCGAGGCCTATGACTATCCGGAAACCTTCTTCGACGAGACGATCTGGACGCCGCGCCGCACGCGCCCGTCCGAGGACGAACTGAAGGCCGCCGTCGCGGCGCTTCGGGAGGCGAAGAAGCCGCTGATCATCGCCGGCGGCGGCGTGCTCTATTCCGGCGCGACCGAAACCCTGCGCGCGCTTGCCGAGGCGCACCGCATCCCCGTCGCCGAGACGCAGGCCGGCAAGTCGTCACTCCCCGCGAGCCATCCACTCAACATGGGCTCGATCGGCGTCACAGGTACCTCGGCGGCCAACCTGCTCGCCGAGGAGGCGGATGTGATCCTCGCCGTCGGCACGCGGCTTCAGGACTTCACCACCGGCTCGTGGGCGCTGTTCCAGAACGACCGCAAGACCATCATCGGCCTCAACACGCAGGTGTTCGACGCCACCAAGCACCGCGCGCTGCCGCTCGTCGCCGATGCGCTCGCGGGGCTGAAGGAGATCGCGCTGGCGCTGGGCGCTCATGCCGCGCCGGAGGCCTGGCTGAAGAAGGCCGAAGACGGCCGAAAGGCCTGGTTCGAAGCGGCCGACAAGGCGACATCAGCCACCAATGCCGCCCTGCCCTCGGACGGCCAGGTGATCGGCGCCGTGCAGCGCGCGCTCGGCGAACACGCCACGGTGGTCTGCGCCGCCGGCGGCCTGCCGGGCGAATTGCACAAGCTCTGGCAGGCGGGCGCGCCCGGCTCCTACCATCTCGAATATGGCTATTCGACCATGGGCTACGAGATCGCCGGCGGCGTCGGCGTGAAGATGGCGAAGCCTCATGAGGAAGTCGTCGTCATGGTCGGCGACGGCTCCTACCTGATGATGAATTCGGAGATCGTCACCTCGGTGATGCTGGGGCTGCGGCTCACCATCGTCGTGCTCGACAATGCCGGCTATGGCTGCATCAACCGGCTGCAGATGGCGACCGGCGGCGCCAACTTCAACAATCTGCTCAAGGACGCGAAGCATGCCGTGCTGCCGGCGATCGACTTCGCCGCGCATGCCGCGAGCCTCGGCGCAATCGCGACCAAGGTGTCCTCGATCGCCGAATTGGAGGCCGGCCTCGCCGCGGCCGTGAAGAACGACCGCACGACGGTGCTCGTCATCGACACCGACCCGCTCGTCACCACCGAGGCCGGCGGCCACTGGTGGGACGTCGCCGTGCCGGAAGTGAGCCCGCGGCCGCAGGTCAACGCCGCACGCAAGGCATACGAGAAGGCGACGCAGGCGCAGCGGGTTCTGGATTGAGCGTCTCCGGCGTCATCCCCTCCTTCACCTCTCCCTCAGGGAGAGGTGAAGTGGCAGCCTTGCGGGATGAACCGAGACCATGCGCCGATGTTGCAGGAACAACGAACAAACACCCTCTACCGTCATCCCGGCGAAAGCCGGGATCCATCCCACCACCTGCCGCCGGCGGCTGAATGGATCCCGGGTCAAGCTCGGGATGACGGCGAGCGAGACCAACCAAGAACAGGCCAATCCAGTCACATAACGAGGAACCATTCATGATCCGCATCGGCGCCAATCCGATCTGCTGGTCCAATGACGACAAGCAGGAGATCGGCGGCGACATCCCGCTCGAGCAATGCCTGTCGGAAGCGAAGGCGATCGGCATCGAGGGCATGGAGCTCGGCCACAAGTTTCCGCGCGACGCCGACGCCCTGCGTCCGATCCTCGACGCCCACGGCCTCGATCTCGTCGCCGGCTGGTATTCGACCTTCCTGCTCGAGCGCGACGCCGAGCACGAGTTCAAGGCGGCGCGCGCCCATATCGACCTCCTGAAGGCGTTCGGCTCGAAGATCTTCATCGTCGCCGAGTGCACCCGCACCGTGCACGGCACGGAGGGCATGCCGCTGTCGAAGCGGCCGGTGATGGACGAGGTCGAATGGGGCCGCTTCGCCAGCGGGCTGACGCGCTTCGCCGATTACCTCGACCGGGAGGGCCTGGAGCTCGCCTATCACCACCATATGGGCACGGTGATCCAGACCGAGGACGAGGTCGACCGCATGATGGCGACGACCGGGGCGGCCGTGAATCTCCTGCTCGACACCGGCCACATCACCTGGGCCGGCGGCGATCCCGCCCGGCTGGCGCGGAAATATCGCGACCGCATCGTGCATGTGCATACCAAGGACGTCCGCCCCGACGTGGCGAAACAGGCCGCGGCCGGCGACTGGTCGTTCCTTAGGAGCGTGCTGGCCGGCGTCTACACGGTGCCCGGCGACGGCTCGATCGACTATGTCTCGGTCTTCCGCGAGATCCCGGATTATTCCGGCTGGATCGTCATCGAGGCCGAGCAGGACCCGGTCAAGGCGCCGCCTGCGCGCTATGTGAAGATGGGCTTCGACAATCTGAACCGCTTCATCGACGAAGCCGGCCTGAAGCGCTGAGGGACGACCGATGGCAGATCTTCTCGTCAAGCCGGATGCGGAGCATGGCCGCGTCATCCACGTCACGCCGCAATCCGCCGGCTGGAGCCATGTCGGTTTCGACCTCCACCACCTGAAGCCGGGCCAGGCGGCCGAGGGCAATACGGGCGATCGCGAGGTCTGCCTGGTGCTCGTTTCCGGCAAGGCCCGCGTCCGCGGCGAGGAAGTCGATTTCGACGTGATCGGCGAGCGCATGTCGCCCTTCGACGGCAAGCCGCATTCCGTCTACCTGCCGGCCGACCACGACTGGAGCGTCACGGCGACGACCGAGGTCACCCTCGCCGTCTGCTCGGCGCCGTCGACCGGCGGCGGCCTGCCGCCCCGGCTGATCAGCCCGGACCATGTCAGCCAGGAGACGCGCGGCGCCGGCACCAATCTGCGCTACGTCACCAACATCCTCCCCGAAGGCGACCCGGCGGATTCGCTGCTGGTGGTCGAGGTGATCACGCCCGGCGGCCACACCTCGAGCTATCCGCCGCACAAGCACGACACCGACAACCTGCCGGCGGAATCGCAGCTCGAGGAGACCTATTACCACCGCCTCAACCCGCCGCAGGGCTTCGCCTTCCAGCGCGTCTACACCGACGACCGCTCGCTCGACGAGACCATGCTGGTCGAGGACGGCGTGGTGACGCTGGTGCCGAGGGGCTACCACCCCTGCGCCACCGCGCATGGCTACGACCTCTACTATCTCAACGTCATGGCCGGCCCGAAGCGGACCTGGAAGTTCCACAACGACCCCGACCATGAGTGGCTGCTGAAGAAATAGCCGCGTTCAGCTGGCGTCGCTCGGCGGCTCCTCGCGCGGCCGGCTGCCGGGCCACGCCTGCAGCAGCAGGGTGGCGAGGAGCGCCATCAGGCCGCCGACGATGGTCGCCAGGATGCGCTGCTCGACCACGACGATCTCCGGCAGGCCGGCGAGCGACACGAGGAACGCGACGCAGGCGGTGATGCTGGCGACATAGGCGGCGTAGCCGGAGCGCTGCATCGCATAGGAGCAGCCGGCGAGGAGGACGACGAGCACCGCCAGCATGGTTTCGTCCGGCCGGAGCAGCGCGGCGATCAGCGTCGCGATGCCGGCGCCGGCGACCGTGCCGCAGATGCGGTAGATCGTCCGCTCGACCGTCTTGCTCGGCTCCGGCTTCAGGATGATCAGCGCCGTCACCGGGATCCAGTAGCCGTGCGGGATCTCGGCCACCTTGTTCAGCAGCGTCGCCGCCATGGCCAGCAGCGCCGCCGCCGCCGCGATGCGCAGCGTGCCGGTGCGGCCCTGGATGCGGCGGCCGATCACGATGAAGAGGTCCTGCCACTGCTCGTTCGACTTGCCGTCGCGCATCACGGCCGACTTGCCGGCCAGCACCCAGCTGATCGTCACGATCCCGACCTGCAGCAGGCCGCCGGCGCAGATCAGTCCGGCGCGTCCGAGCGCGCCATAGATATCGGACGGATAGGCGTCGGCGACGAAGAAGGCGATCGCCCATTGCAGCGTGATCCACCACGCCGCCGGGCCGGCCGCGTTGGCGCCACCGCAGAGCGCGCCGGCGAAACCCGCCAGCAGGACCATCACCGGCAAGACCGAGCCGGACAAGGAGCCGAGGAAGGCGGCGATGGTCATGCCGGCCATGGCGAAGAACATCGGCGCGGCGCGTACGGCGGTGAAGCGCTGGAAAGCACCAAAGCCGACGGAATACGCACCGCTCGCGGCGACCAGGCCATAATCCGGCCGGCCAAGCGCGATGCCAACACCGAGACAGATCGCGATCGCCGGCAGGCAGGCGAGGACCGTCTCGGGGCGAATATCCCCGCGCCGGAAGGCGAACATGTCATGGCCGTAGCGCCCGACATGAGACCCGCCACGGCGGATGCGACTGGCGATCGACATGGACGGCTCCCGTCCCCCGCGACATGCTCGCGTGCACAAGAATGGCGATACCGGGGTCAGGTTACGCCATTTTTACGGGCCATGCGTCAGACGTTCTCCGCCACGTAGAGATGGAAGGGCAGCAGCACGCGTGCCTCGCCCTCGCCCGCCGCCGGCGTGACGGCGCGCGTCATGATCGCGACGGCCTGTTCGGCGAGCGCCGCAACGGGCGTCGAGATGACCGCGTCGACCACGCCGTCGACCAGCGCGGCGCGGGTCTCCGGCACCAGCTCGTTGCAGACGGCGATGATCCGGCGCGCGGGATCGGCCTCGCGCAAGGCCGAGACCAGCCCGGCCATGCCGCCGCCGGCGACATAGATGCCGACAAGGTCCGGATTGCGCTTCAGGAGCTCCAGCGTGCCCTCATGCGCCAGATGCGGATCCTCGAGATTGGCGAGCGGCTCGAGCAGCCGGAATTCCGGCGCATGCTCGCGGAAATAGGCGCGAAAGCTCATTTCGGAGAGCTCGTGCCCGACATAGCGGTGGCTGCCGACGAAGATGCCGACGCTGCCCGGCCGCTTCGCCAGTCGCGCAATCGCCCAGGCGGCGGTGCGGCCCGCCTTGCGGTGCTCGATGCCGACATGGCCGATCGACGGCGCCGAGAGCTCGGACAGCAGCGTCAGCACGCCGACGCCGCGCGCCCGCAGCGTCTCGACCGCCTCCGTCACCTTCGGATGGTCGGCCGCGACCACCGCCACCGCATCGACGCGGGCGCCGAGCGCCAGCAGCTTGTCCGCGACGGTGGCGGCCGAGATGTCCTCGACGAACTCGACGACCGGCCGCCCGCGCACGGCCTTGACGGCCCGGGTGGCGCCGGCGAGCGCCGCTGCCATCTCCTGGTAGAACGCATCGGCGCGGCGCTGCAGCAGGAAGCCGAACGTCTTCGGAACCGCCGTCTCCTCGAGCCGCCGCTTCAGCAGGCCGGTGCCGTGATAGCCGATCGCCTCGGCCGCGGCGAGCACGCGCTCGGCCGTCTCGCGCCGGACCGGGGCGCGCTGGTTGAGCACGCGGTCGACCGTGGCGACACCGACCTTCGCCGCCGCCGCGAGGTCGCGGATCGTCGGCCGGTTCACGCCATCCATGCCCTATCCTCCATGATAGAAACTATCATCAGCGCCCGCAGCATCGTTGAGTTAGCTCGATAGATTCTATCATGCCTCGATTGAGCCGGGAACGGGGCCAGACTAGACTCGCTCCAAACATGAAAAGCGCCGCCTTCCTGCCCGGATGGCCGAGGCGCACCGGCTCCGGAGGAACACATGACGGTCGGGTTCACCCCGCGCGACTATTCGCTGATCGGACGCGACACGCGGCTCGCCGAGGAGAACGGCCTGGCGGCGGCGCAATGGTACCAGTGCCCGATCCCGCGCAAGGAACTGAAGGAGCTGATGAAGCGCTCCGACGGCCCGGCGCTGCGCGACACGGCGATCTGGTTCGCGGCTCTCTTCCTGTCCGGCCTCGGCGGTTACTACTTCTGGGGCAGCTGGTGGGCCGTCCCCTTCTTCGCCGTCTACGGCATCCTCTACGGCTCGGCCTCGGATTCGCGCTGGCATGAATGCGGCCACGGCACCGCCTTCAAGACGCGCTGGATGAACGATTTCGTCTACCAGATCGCCTGCTTCATGATCCTGCGCGAGCCGACCGTCTGGCGCTGGAGCCACACCCGCCACCACACCGACACGATCATCGTCGGCCGCGATCCCGAGATCGCCGCGCCGCGGCCGCCCGACATCCTCGGCATCCTGCTGAACCTGTTCGCGCTGAAGAGCAGCTACCTCACGATGAAGAAGCTCTTCATCCACGCGGCGGGCCGGCTGACCGAGGAGGAAAAGACCTACATTCCGGAGATGGAGCGCAACAAGGTCTACTGGATCGCCCGCGCCTATCTCGCCATCTTCGCCGCCGTCGCCCTCTGGTGCGTCGCCATCGGCTCGATCCTGCCGGCGATGTTCATCGGCCTGCCGACGCTCTACGGCGCGCCCTTCGTCGTCATCTTCGGCCTGACGCAGCATGCGGGCCTCGACGAGGACGTGCTCGACCACCGGCTCAACAGCCGCACGGTCTACATGAACCCGCTCTATCGCTTCCTCTACATGAACATGAACTACCACGTGGAGCACCACATGTTCCCGATGGTGCCCTATCACGCGCTGCCGAAGCTGCATGCGGCGATCAAGGCGGACTGCCCCACGCCCTATGACGGCCTCTGGGAAGCCTATGCCGAGATCATCCCGACGCTGCTGCGCCAGGTCCGCGAGCCCACCTATTTCGTCCAGCGGCAGCTGCCGAACCCGGACAAGGCGGTGCCGTACAACCACGGCACGCAGTTCGTCCAGGCCGCCCCGGCCGAGTGAGGAACGCCCTCGCGCGCTGGCACGGAAACGAAATGCCGGCAGCCGCATCCAACAGGCCGAGGCGCACGACGCCTCCGCCATGCGCAGCGTTGCGCGATCCGACCCAAGAAGAACGCAGAGCGAGGAAACCATGACCACCACGACCGCCACGCAATGGATCGAGGCCTGCGACGCCGACGACGTCGACGCGGAAGACGTCATCCGCTTCGACCATGGCGGCCAGACCTATGCCATCTACCGCTCGCCGGACGACGAGTATTTCGCGACGGACGGGCTCTGCACGCATGAGCAGATCCACCTCGCCGACGGCCTCGTCATGGATCACATCATCGAATGCCCGAAGCACAATGGCCGCTTCGACTATCGCACCGGCCAGGCCAAGGGCGCGCCGGTCTGCGTCAATCTGAAGACCTATCCGGTCCGGATCGACGGCGGCAAGATCCTGATCGGTCTGGCCTGAGGCCATGGCCACGCGGGACAGCTTCATCGTCATCGGCGCCGGCGAGGCGGGCGCGCGCGCCGCGACGGCGCTGCGCGAAGAGGGCTTCACCGGCGCGGTGACGATCATCGGCGACGAGCCGCACGCGCCCTATGAGCGGCCGCCCCTCTCCAAGACGGCGCTCACCGACGACGCCGAGCCGCAGGCGGCGACGATCCTGTCGCCGGAGCGCCGCGCCGAGCACGGCATCACGCTGCGCACGGATACCCGCGTGCTTTCGATCGATCGCGGCGCGCACCGGATCGCGCTCTCCGGCGGCGAGGAGCTCGCCTATGACCGCCTGCTGCTCGCGACCGGCGCCCGGGCGCGACAGG
>JAEWAD010000537.1 GCA_023391905.1 Pseudomonadota bacterium
GCGAAGGGGTGAGCGGACATGCTTGCTGATCGCGATCGCATTTTCACGAACCTCTACGGGCTGCATTCGCCGGGCTTGAAGGCCGCGCAGATGCGTGGCGCCTGGGACGGCACCAAATTCCTGCTCGAAAAGGGCAAGGACTGGATCATCGACGAGATGAAGAAGTCCGGCCTGCGCGGCCGCGGCGGCGCCGGCTTCCCGACGGGCCTGAAGTGGTCCTTTATGCCCAAGCAGTCCGACGGCCGCCCGAGCTACCTCGTCATCAACGGCGACGAGTCCGAGCCCGGCACCTGCAAGGACCGCGAGATTTTGCGCCACGACCCGCACCTGCTGATCGAAGGCGCCATGATCGCGTCCTTCGCGATGGGCGCGCACGCTGCGTACATCTACATCCGCGGCGAGTTTATCGCGGAGCGCGAAGCGCTTCAGCGCGCCGTGGACGAGGCCTATGAGGCTCGCCTCATCGGCAAGGACAACATCCACGGCTACCCCTTCGATTTCATCGTTCACCACGGGGCCGGCGCCTATATCTGCGGCGAAGAGACGGCGCTGCTGGAGAGTCTGGAAGGCAAGAAGGGCATGCCGCGGCTGAAGCCGCCGTTCCCGGCCAACATGGGCCTCTACGGTTGCCCGACCACGGTCAACAACGTCGAGTCGATCGCCGTCGCCGGCGCCATCCTGCGCCGTGGCGCCGCATGGTTCGCGGGCCTCGGCCGGCCCAACAACACCGGCACCAAGCTCTTCTGCGTCTCCGGGCACGTGAACACGCCCTGCAACGTGGAAGAGGAGATGGGCCTCACCTTCCGTGAGCTGATCGACCGCCACTGCGGAGGCATCCGCGGCGGCTGGGACAACCTGCTCTGCGTCATCCCGGGCGGCTCTTCGGTCCCGCTCGTCCCGGCCGAGCAGATCATCGACGCCAACATGGACTTCGACACGCTGCGCAACCTCAAGTCCGGCTTGGGCACGGCGGCCGTGATCGTGATGGACAAGTCGACCGACATCGTGCGGGCGATCGCTCGCATCTCGTACTTCTACAAGCACGAGAGCTGCGGCCAGTGCACGCCCTGCCGCGAGGGCACCGGCTGGATGTGGCGCGTGCTCAACCGCATGGCCGAGGGCCGCGCGCAGAAGCGCGAGATCGACATGCTGCTCGAGGTCACGACCCAGGTCGAAGGCCACACGATCTGCGCGCTGGGCGACGCCGCAGCATGGCCGGTCCAGGGCCTGATCCGGCATTTCCGGCACGAGATCGAGAAGCGCATCGACCAGTACGCGGCCAACCCGCACAGCGAGCCCGTTCGCAACTACGGCGTGGCGGCGGAATAAGAGAGAGTGCATCGATGACCAAGATCATCGTCGACGGCATCGAGATCGACGTTCCGGCCGACTACACGCTCCTTCAGGCGTGCGAGGAGGCGGGCGCCGAGATCCCGCGCTTCTGCTTCCACGAGCGGCTCTCGATCGCGGGCAACTGCCGCATGTGCCTCGTGGAGGTGAAGGGTGGGCCGAAGCCGGTCGCGTCCTGCGCCTGGGCCGTGCGCGATTGCCGTCCGGGCCCGAACGGCGAGCCCCCGGTCATCTCCACCAAGTCGCCCATGGTGAAGAAGGCCCGCGAGGGGGTGATGGAGTTCCTCCTCATCAACCACCCGCTGGATTGCCCGATCTGCGACCAGGGCGGGGAGTGCGACCTGCAGGACCAGGCGATGGCCTACGGCGTCGACACGTCGCGCTTCGCCGAGAACAAGCGCGCCGTCGAGGACAAGTACATCGGCCCGCTGGTCAAGACGCAGATGAACCGCTGCATCCAGTGCACGCGCTGCGTCCGCTTCACCACGGAAGTGGCCGGCGTGCCGGATCTCGGCGCAATCGGCCGCGGCGAGGATATGGAGATCACCTCCTATCTCGAGAACGCGATGCAGTCCGAGCTGCAGGGCAACGTCATCGACCTGTGCCCGGTCGGCGCGCTGACCTCGAAGCCCTTCGCCTTCAAGGCGCGTCCTTGGGAACTGTCCAAGACCGAGTCCGTCGACGTCATGGACGCGCTCGGCTCGGCCATCCGCGTCGATGCCCGCGGGCGCGAGGTGATGCGCATCCTGCCGCGCATCAACGAGGCGGTGAACGAAGAGTGGATCTCCGACAAGACCCGCTTCGTTTGGGACGGCCTGAAGACTCAGCGCCTCGATCGGCCCTATGTGCGCGTCGACGGCCGGCTGCGGCCCGCGTCGTGGGGCGAGGCGTTCCAGGCCATCGCCGCCAAGCTGAAGGGCGCAGATCCGAAGCGCATCGGCTTCATCGCGGGCGACCTCGCGTCCGTCGAAGAGATGTATGCGCTGAAGCTGCTCGCGTCTTCCCTCGGCGTCGCCAATATCGACGGCCGCCAGGACGGCACGAAGCTGCATCCGAAGTTCGGGCGGGCCTCGTACCTGTTCAACAGCACCGTACTGGGGATCGAGGAAGCGGACGCGATCCTGCTGGTCGGCTCCGATCCGCGGCGCGAAGCGCCGGTGCTCAACGCCCGCATCCGCAAGCGCTGGCGCATGGGGCCGCTGCCGATCGGCCTGGTGGGCGAGCCCGTGGACCTGACCTATGACGTCCAGGCTCTTGGCGCCGGGGCTGAGACGTTGGCCGGTATCGCCGACGGCTCGGTCGCTTTCGCGGGCGTGCTCAAGAACGCGAAGAAGCCGCTGATCATCGTGGGGCAGGGCGCCCTGACGAGGCCGGATGGCGAAGCGGTCCTGGCGCTCGCCGCCAAGGTCGCGCAAGCCGTCGGCGCGGTCACGCCGGAGTGGAACGGCTTCAGCGTGCTTCACACGGCGGCCGCCCGCGTCGGCGCGCTCGACCTCGGCCTCGTGCCGGGCGAAGGCGGTCTCGACGCCGCCAGCATGG
>JAEWAD010000008.1 GCA_023391905.1 Pseudomonadota bacterium
GCTCGCTACCGTCGGCGCCGTCGCCGACGCGATCCGCGGCCTCAACATCGGCGCCGGCGACAGCGCCGTGATCTTCGAGGACCTGAAGGCCGGCCTCGAGGGCCCGCTGACCGGCATGGGCACGGCGTTCTCGTCCTCGCTGTTCGGTCTCGCCGGATCGCTGATCCTCGGCTTCCTCGACCTGCAGGCCGGCCAGGCGCAGAACAAGTTCTACACCGAGCTGGAAGACTGGCTCTCCACCGTCACCGACCTCGACCCGAGCATGCTCGACGTGCGCGAGGGCGCCTCCACGGGCGAGGATCTGCGCGCCGCGATCGAGCGCCTCACCGCGGTGGTTCAGGAAGGCGGCGGCGGATCGAGCGGCACCAACCAGCGCGCCACGGCGGCCATGGCCAATCTGGCCGAGGGCATCCAGGGCCTGGTCCAGCACATGCGCAGCGAGCAGCAGGTGGTGCGCGGCTGGGTCGAGCAGCAGGCCGACCAGCAGCGCGAGATGCAGCAATTGCTTGAACTGATCGCCAAGGCCCTCAAGCAGCCGGCCGGAGAATAGTCGTGGCCGCGCGCGCCCGCCGCCGTGAGGCCAGGAGCGATGTCTGGCCCGCCTTCGTCGACGTGCTGTCGAACCTTCTGCTCGTCTTCATCTTCCTGCTCTCGATCTTCGCGCTGCTGCAGTTCCTGCAGAGCCGCGAGATCACCGGCAAGGACACGGTGCTGAACCGGCTGAACAGCCAGATCGCCGAGCTGACCGAGCTCCTCGCCATGGAGCGCGCCGGCAAGCAGGACGCGACCGACCAGATCTCCAACCTGCAGGCGAGCCTCGCCTCGATCGAGGCGGAGCGCGACCGTCTGCGCAGCGCCGCCGACAGCCAGTCGGCCGCCGCCGGCTCGGCCGAGGGCCAGATCGCCATCATCACCAAGGCGCTGGAGGACGAGAAGGTCGTCAGCCAGAAGGCGCTGTCGCAGGTCGAGATCCTGAACCAGCAGATCGCCGCGCTGCGCCGCCAGATCGGCGCGCTGGAAGAGGCGCTGAACGCCTCGGAGAAGCGCGACACCGAAAGCCAGACCAAGATCGCCGATCTCGGCCGCCGGTTGAACGTGGCGCTCGCCCAGCGCGTGCAGGAGCTGTCGCGCTACCGCTCCGACTTCTTCGGCCGCCTGCGCGAGATCCTCGGCAACCGCCCCGACATCACCATCGTCGGCGACCGCTTCGTGTTCCAGGCGGAAGTGCTGTTCCCGTCCGGCTCGGACGAGATCAACGCCGAGGGCCGCGTCGAGCTGGCCAAGCTCGCCGAGGCACTGAAGACGCTCGAGGGCGAGATCCCGCCCGAGATCGCCTGGGTGCTGCGCGTCGACGGCCACACCGACGCCCGCCCGCTCTCCGGTTCGGGCCGCTTCCGCAACAACTGGGAACTGTCGTCGGCCCGCGCCATCGCGGTCGTGCGCTTCCTGGTCGAGCAGGGCGTGCAGCCGATCCACCTGGTCGCCGCCGGCTTCGGCGAGTTCCAGCCGCTCGAAGCGGGCTCCACCGACGCCGCCTACGCCAAGAACCGCCGCATCGAGCTGAAGCTGACCGAGCGGTAGGGGATCGTCCGGGTTGGCGCTCCGGCGCCTCCCCAGCGTCCACCGTCATCCCCGCGCAGGCGGGGATCCATGCAGACGGGCTCCCGGGAGGTTCCACATCCAGCGCTTCGGCGGAATGGATCCCGGGTCAAGCCCGGGATGACGGCGAGCGTGGGCGACGCCGGCGCGAGATGGCCGCCCCCTGAATGCGACGGCCCCTCGCCCCTCAGGCCGCGTCGTCGCGGAACTGCAGTCGCGCCAGGCGAGCATAGAGGCCGCCCTGACGCACCAGTTCCTCATGCGTGCCTTCCTCGACGATCTCGCCGCCATCCATCACGAGGATGCGGTCGGCCTTCAGGATGGTCGCGAGCCGGTGCGCGATGACGATCGTCGTGCGGCCCACCATCAGCTCGTCCAGCGCCTGCTGCACCGCGACCTCGCTCTCGGCGTCGAGCGCGCTCGTCGCCTCGTCGAGCAGCAGGATCGGTGCGTCCTTGAGGATGGCGCGGGCGATGGCGATGCGCTGGCGCTGGCCGCCCGAAAGCGTCACGCCGCGCTCGCCGAGCTCGGTCGCGTAGCCCTCCGGCAGCGCCGCGAGGAAGTCGTCGGCATGGGCCGAACGGGCCGCGCGGTGGATCGCCGCCTCGTCCGCGCCGGGGCGGCCGATGGCGATATTGTCGGCCGCGCTGGCGGCGAAGACGAAGGTATCCTGCGGCACGATGGCGATCCGGCCGCGCAGCGCCACGGGATCAAGCTCGCGGATATCGACGCCGTCGAGCGTCACCCGGCCATGCTGCGGGTCGTAGAAGCGCAGCAGCAGGTTGAACAGCGTGCTCTTGCCGGCGCCCGAGGGGCCGACCACGGCGACGCGCTCGCCGGGCGCGACGCGGAAGCCGAGATGATGGATGGCGGCGCCGCGCCCGCCTTCCGGATAGGCGAAGCCGACGCCCTCGAAGGCGATCGCGCCCTGGACCGGCTCGGCAAGGCGAACCGGGGTCGCCGGTGCTGCGATCGACGGCTTCTCGGCCAGGATCTCGGCCAGGCGCTCGGCCGCGCCGGTGGCGTTGGCGATGTCGCCCCAGACCTGCGACAGCTCGCCGAGCGCGCCGGCGGCGATCACCGCATAGATCAGGAACTGGCCGAGCGTGCCGGGCGTCATGCGGCCGGCGAGCACGTCCTGCGCGCCCCACCAGAGCACCGCCACCATGCTGGCGAACACCATGAAGATGCCGAAGCCGGTCAGCGCCGCGCGCGCCCGCGTCGAATTGCGCGCCGCGACGAAGGCGTTCTCGACGCTATCCGCGAAGCGCCGGGCCACGCTCGCCTCGGCCGTGAACGACTGCACGATGCGCATCGCGCCGATCGCTTCCGAGGCGTAGGCGGACGCATCGGCCAGCATGTCCTGCGCCTTGCGCGAGCGCAGCCGCACGCGGCGGCCGAAGCCGACCAGGGGCAGCACGATGATCGGCAGCGCCAGCAGGACGAGGCCGGACAGCTTCGGGCTGGTGAAGATCATCATCGCCGCGCCGCCGACGAACATCACCAGATTGCGCAGCGCGATCGAGATGTTGGCGCCAGCGACCGCCTTGATCTGGGTGGTGTCGGCCGTGAGCCGCGCGGCGATCTCGCCGGAGCGGTTGCGATCGAAGAAGTCGATGCCGAGGGCGGCGAGATGGCGGAAGACGTCGGCGCGCAGATCGGCGACGACCCGTTCCCCGAGCCAGGTGACGAAGTAGAAGCGCAGGCTGGAGGCGAGCGCCAGCACCGCGACGACGCCAATCAGCGCCATGAAATAGGTGTTGATCGCGCCGGCGCCGTCCGCCGTGAAGCCGTGGTCGATCATGCGGCGGACGGCGAGCGGAACGG
>JAEWAD010000030.1 GCA_023391905.1 Pseudomonadota bacterium
CCTCGCGGCCGTGCTGTTCGGCGGCAAGGGCCCGAAGCTCAAGGCCGATGCGCTGACGCTGGGCGGCCTCGCCGCCATCGGCACGCTCGCCTACAAGGCCTACCAGCAATACAAGATCAACAATCCCGACGCGCCCGCCGCGAGCCCGGCGCCGGCCGGAAGCCCGGCGGCGCTGCCGCCGGCGGATTCGCCCTTCCATCCCGCCAACGCGCCCGGCGGCCCCGACGCGATGGCGCTGTCGATCGTCTCGGCGATGATCGCGGCGGCCAAGGCCGACGGCACGGTCGACGCGACCGAGAAGCAGAAGATCCTCGGCAAGCTCGGCGAAGGCGGTCTTTCGGGCGAGGAGCGGGCCTTCCTCGACCGCGAACTGGCGGGGCCGCTCGACATCAACAAGGTGGTGGATTCGGCGACCGGGCCGGAGCACGCGATCGAGCTCTATGCCGCCTCGCTTCTGGCGATCGATCCCGACCATCCGGCGGAGCGCGCCTATCTCGACATGCTGGCGGCCCGCCTCGGCCTCGACGCCGGCCTCAAGAGCGAGATCGAGCGGGTGATCGCCAGCGCGGCGGTCTGATCGATCCGGTTTGAACGAATAAAAAGGCGCGGAACCCCAGGGTTCCGCGCCTTTTCTGTTTCAGCGATCCCTCGGGGTCAGGCGGCCTTGATGTTCGCCTGCAGGAACTCGTGGATGCGGGCGATCGCCTTCAGGATGTTCTCGGTCGAATTGGCGTAGGAGAGGCGGATATAGCCCTCGCCATAGACGCCGAAATCCGGGCCGCCGATGGTGGCGACGCCGGCCTGCTCCAGGAGCGCCGAGGCGAGCGGCTTCGCCTTCCAGCCCGTCGCCTTGATGTTCGGGAAGGCGTAGAAGGCGCCCTTCGGCGTCGCGCAGCCGATGCCCGGCAGCTTGTTCATCTCGGCCACCACGACGGCGCGGCGGCGGTCGAACTCGGCGACCATCGCATGCACTTCGTCCTGCGGGCCGGTCAGCGCCGCGAGGCCGGCGAACTGGGCCGGCGCGTTGACGCAGGACCAGCAATTGACGGCGAGCTTGCGCACCTTGTCGACGAGCGCCGTCGGCCACACCGAATAGCCCATGCGCCAGCCGGTCATCGCATAGGTCTTGGACCAGCCGTCGAGCAGGATGACGCGGTCGCGGATCTCCGGATAGGAGAGCAGCGAGGTGTGCTCCAGCCCGTCATAGATCATCTGGCCATAGATCTCGTCGGACAGGATGGCGACGTTGGGCCACTTGGCGAGGCCGGCGACGAGCTTGTCGATCTCGGCCTTCGGCGTGACGCCGCCGGTCGGGTTGGCGGGCGAGTTCAGGATGATCAGGCGGGTCTGCGGCGTGATCAGCGCCAGCGTCTCCTCGGCCGAGAAGGCGAAGCCGTTCTCCTCGCGGATCGGCACGGGAATCGGGTTGGCGCCGGTGAACTCGATCATCGAGCGATAGATCGGGAAGCCGGGGTCCGGATAGAGGATGTCGGCGCCGGGCTCGCCGAACATCAGGATCGCCGCGAACATCGTCACCTTGCCGCCCGGCACGATCACGACATTGTCGGGCGAGACCGGCGCGCCGGTGCGCTTCTGGACGTCGGCGGCGACCGCCTCGCGCAGCGGCAGGATGCCGGTCGCCGGCGTGTAGCCGTGCTCGCCGTCGCGCAGCGCCTTCACCGCCGCCTCGACGATGTGGTCGGGGGTGCGGAAATCGGGCTGGCCGATGCCGAGATTGATGATGTCGCGGCCCTGGCGCGCGAGCTCGGTGGCGCGCGCGAGCACGGCGAAGGCGTTCTCCTCGCCGATGCGCTCGAAATTGGCGACTGTCTGGAACATTTCTGGCCTCCCGGGGTATGTCGTTGCAGGGTCTGATTTTATTGATCGGCGACGCGCGACGATCCTTGATTTCGTATGATGTTTCAGCGCATCCTCAGGCCAAAATCAAACCTGATTTTCCGGGAGAGCCTCTTACCATGTCGTCCACCACACCCCGCAAGCTTCGTTCGCAGTCCTGGTTCGACAATCCGGACAATCCGGGCATGACGGCGCTCTACATGGAGCGCTATCTGAACTACGGCCTGACGCGCAAGGAGCTGCAGTCCGGCAAGCCGATCATCGGCATCGCGCAGACGGGTTCGGACCTGTCGCCGTGCAACCGCCACCACCTGGTGCTGGCCGAGCGCGTTCGCGAGGGTGTGCGCGAGGCGGGCGGCCTGGTGATGGAATTCCCGGTCCATCCGATCCAGGAGACCGGCAAGCGTCCGGGCGCAGCCCTCGACCGCAACCTCGCCTATCTCGGCCTGGTCGAACTGCTCTACGGCTACCCGCTCGACGGCGTCGTGCTGACGATCGGTTGCGACAAGACCACCCCGGCCTGCCTGATGGCCGCCGCCACCGTTAACATCCCGGCGATCGCGCTGTCGGTCGGCCCGATGCTGAACGGCTGGTACAAGGGCGAGCGCACGGGCTCCGGCACCGTCGTCTGGAAGCAGCGCGAGCGGCTCGCCGCCGGCGAGATCAACTATGAAGAGTTCATGGAGATCGTCGCCTCGTCCGCCCCGTCGACCGGCTATTGCAACACGATGGGCACGGCCTCGACGATGAACTCGCTCGCCGAGGCGCTCGGCATGCAGCTCCCGGGCTCGGCCGCCATTCCGGCGCCGTACCGCGAGCGCCAGCAGATCGCCTACGAGACCGGCAAGCGCGCCGTCGAGATGGTCTGGGAAGACCTGAAGCCGTCCGACATCATCACCCGCGAGGCGATCGAGAACGCCATCGTCGTCAACTCGGCGATCGGCGGCTCGACCAACGCGCCGATCCACATCAACGCCATCGCCCGCCACATCGGCGTCGAGGTCTCGGTCGATGACTGGCAGACCGTCGGCCACAAGGTGCCGCTGCTCGTCAACCTGCAGCCGGCCGGCAAGTATCTCGGCGAAGACTACCAGCATGCCGGTGGCGTTCCCGCTGTCGTCAACGAGCTGATGAAGCACGGCCTCATCCATGAGAATGCGATGACCGTCAACGGCAAGACGATGGGCGACAACTGCCGCAACGCCGAGATCGAGCTGCCGGACGTCATCCGCACCTTCGACACGGCGCTGGTGCAGGACGCCGGCTTCATCGTGCTGCGCGGCAACCTGTTCGACAGCGCGATCATGAAGACCAGCGTGATCTCGAAGGAGTTCCGCGACCGCTACCTGTCCAACCCGAACGACCCGGAGGCCTTCGAGGGCCGGGCGATCGTGTTCGACGGTCCGGAGGACTACCACCACCGCCTCGACGATCCGGCGCTCGAGATCGACGAGAACTGCATCCTGTTCATCCGCGGCACCGGCCCGATCGGTTATCCGGGCGCGGCCGAGGTCGTGAACATGCAGCCGCCGGCAGCCCTCATCAAGCGCGGCATCCTCTCGCTGCCCTGCATCGGTGACGGCCGCCAGTCGGGCACGTCGGGCTCGCCCTCGATCCTCAACGCCTCGCCGGAAGCCGCCGCCGGCGGTGGCCTGGCGCTGCTGAAGACGGGCGACCGCGTCCGCGTCGACCTGAACAAGGGCTCGGCCAACATCCTGATCTCGGATGCGGAGCTGGCCGAGCGCCGCAACGCGCTCAACGCCGCCGGCGGCTTCCCGATCCCGGCGAGCCAGACGCCGTGGCAGGAGATCCAGCGCGCGCTGACCGACCAGCTGGCCGACGGCATGGTGCTGAAGCCCGCCGTCAAGTACCAGAAGGTCCACCAGACCTACGGCGTGCCGCGCGACAACCACTAAGCCGCGGACTTTCCCGGGCTACCGAAGATTGCATGACCGGCCCTCGCGGCCGGTCATGTCGTTTTTGGGGGGGCGTTACCCAGCGCGAGAGAGCGCAGGGGCGCAGAACTTGCTGCTCCG
>JAEWAD010000336.1 GCA_023391905.1 Pseudomonadota bacterium
ATGCAGCCTTACTCGGCCGGCGTCAGATAGACGTTGGCGAAGTTGCTATAGGTGCCGTTCGCGTCGATCGTATGGTTCTTCAGGCGCTTGCTGGCGATCGTCGTGCTCTCCACCGCGACCAGCGGGAAGACCGGCAGGTCCTCCATGGCGAGCTTCTGGAAGTCGTGATACTCGGCCTTGCGCTTGGCGACGTCCATTTCCGACGCGGCGGTCTCCAGCAGCTTGTCCATCTCCGGGTTCACATAGTGCGAGCCGTTGGAGAAGCCGACGCCCGGCTTGAAGCTCTGCGACCAGAAGGTGCGCTGCGTGCCGATGGTCGGATCCGATCCGCCGGTCAGGAGGTTGACGGTGAACTGGAAGTCGCGGTCGGTGTAGACGCGCTTGACGAAGCCGGCGAAGTCCTGCGCGCGGACGGTCAGGTCGATGCCGACCTCGCGGAAGGCCTCGCGCATATAGGCGGCGATGCTGGCCTGATGCTCGCCATAGGGCAGCGGATCGACGGTGAGCTTCAGGCGGATGCCGTTGGCATCCGGCTTGTAGCCGGCCTCGTCGAGCAGCGCCTTGGCCTTCTCGGGGTCAAAGGCGTATTGCGGCACGTCGGTCGCGTCGAACAGCTCCGTCAGCTGCTGGTGCAGCGGCGTCTCGGCCGACTTGCCGTAACCGAAGAAGATGTTCTCGACGAGCCAGTCGCGGTCGATCGCATGAGCGATCGCCTGGCGGACGCGCTTGTCCTTCATGACGGGATCATCGAGGTTGAACTCGATCATCTCCATCTCGTTCTGGAACTCGTAGCCCTTGGTGGTGATGTCGAACTCGCCGGTGGCGCCGAGCCGCTCGAGATCGGCCATCGGGACGAGGTTCTGCGGCGCGATCTGGGCCTCGCCCGACTCGATCGCCGAGGCGCGGGTGGCCGCGTCCGGGATGAAGCGGAAGATCAGCTTGTCGAGATAGGGCTTGCCGGTGTCCCAGTAATCGGGATTGCGCTCGAGCACGAGATTGTCGCCGGGCGCGAAGGAGACGAACTTGAACGGACCCGTGCCGATCGGCGTCAGGTTGGCCGGGTTGGTGGCGATGTCGGTTCCCTTGTAGAGATGCGCCGGCAGGATCTGCGCCTGCTGGGCGGCGAGGCTCTTCAGCATGCCGGGCGACGGCTTGGAGAGCACGAAGACGGCCGTGTACGGATCCGGCGTCTCGACGGCGGTGACGTTGCCGAAGATGGTGCGGCCGCGGCCGTGCAGGACCTTCCAGACTTCCATCGTCGTGAAGGCGACGTCCTCGGAGGTGAACTCCTTGCCGTCATGCCACTTCACGCCCTTGCGCAGGTTGATGGTGACGCGCAGGCCGTCGTCGCTGACCGTGTAGCCCTCGGCCAGCAGCGGCTTCGGATTGAGGTCGTAATCATAGGTGAACAGGCTGTCGGAGATCTTCGACGACACCACCTGCTCCGCGCCCGCCGTGGTAATCGCGGAGGTCAGGATCTGCGGCGCCGGCGACATGATGAAGGTCGCGCTGCCGCCGCGAACCGGCTCCTCGGCCTGCGCCAGCGCCGTCATGGCGAGAAGCGCGGTGCCGATACCCGCTAGCAGTTTGCTTGGACGCATCTATTCAACTCCCTTGATCCAAAACGCATGGAACCCCGATGCGCGACCTGCGACGCGCCTGCAGTCCGATGCCCGCCATGGCGGGCACGCAGTCCCCGGCCGGTTCGATTGCTGACCGCGAGGCTCCCATTCCCCGCAATCTAGCAAGGGCATTCCCCTTTCCCGAGGCATGCCCGACCAACTCCGCTCTAGTATGAAAAAATATGTTTCATACTCTCATTTCAAACGGATGTTTTCTTTCTGGTCAAGCGGATTCGGTAGGCAGGTTTTGCGCGGATATCGCAGGAAAAAGGCAGTCGATGACCGCGCCTTAAGCGGCTGCGCGCCAGTTCGGCGATCGTCATGCAGCCCCGCCGGCGACGCGAACGAGGACGGGCGCGTCGGCGCGATCGCGACACGCGCGAACGGGCGACGGACACGCTCGTCAGGGCTGAAGGCGGATGGCGGCTACTCGGTGCCGACGGGCAACAGGGCGGGAGCCGTGAAGCCGGCCGAGATGAAGGCGACGAGCAGGCGCACGATGCTCTCGTTGTCGAGGCCCGAATGCTTGATGCCGAGATCCGGCAAGTCGCGGGCGGCCGGATCGAGATCGCCGAGGATCTGCATGATCGCGCCGCGCGCGAAATCGTAGCGCAGGCCGATCTCGGCGCGGCCGAGATCCGGCAGCGCCCTGGTCAGCGCCTCGAGGAAGGTGCGGTGGATGCGGTCGAACTGGTTGGCGAGGATGGTGTTGGTCATGGGCTGCGGCAGCGCCCTCACCTGCAGGATCAGCCGCACGGTCGAGCGCCCGCCATATTCGTCGATGCTGTTCACCACCATCGGCCGCACCAGCGCCTCGATGATGTCGTCGAGCGGGATCGCGCCCTCGCCGTGGCGGGCGACCAGATCGTCGAGCTGGCGCAGGCGGTTCTCGTTGATCGGCCGCAGGCAGGTCTCGAGAACCGTGCGCGTCAGCTCTTCCTTCGAACGGAAGTAGTAGTTGACCGCCGCGACATTGGCCCCGGCCTCCTCGGTGATCTCGCGCAGGGTCGCCGAGGCGATGCCGCGATCGGCGAAGACGCGGAGCGCGGCCTTGATCAGGCGCTCGCGTGTATCCGCTTCCTTGCCGGCGGCCATGCTGCTTTCCGAAACTGCCAAGGTACCCAGTCCTCCATCCGGCTCCGGCCGCGATGATCCATGCCGACCCGTCGCAACCCGAGCCGACAGGTTATCCCCGGCCGCGCCCGCTTGGCCATGTCCGACACGCACACCGACCGGCCGATCGGATGCCTTCGAGCCAGTTTGTCACCATCCTTTTGCGCCACCGCGCCCGGACGGACGCGACCCGCGGCTTCACGACCGCCCCTGCAGACCCTATTCGGCGGCGACGGATGGCGTGGCGGCAGGCGTGGTGAGCGCGCGAACCGCCTCCATCTGGCTGAGGAACACCCGTCCCGTCAGCTTCGACAGGAAGTCGGAACGCTGCAGCCGGTCCATCACCGGCCCCTTCACCTCGGAGAGATGCAGGCTGACGCCCGCCTCGCCGAGCCGGCGGTTGATCTCGTCGAGGCTCTCCAGCGCGCTCGAATCGATCGAGTTGACCGCCGGGCACATCAGCACGAGGTGGCGCACGGCCGGGCGCTCGGCGACCATCTTCAGGATCGTGTCCTCGAGATAGTGGCAATTGCCGAAATAGAGGCTCTCGTCGATGCGGAGCCCCAGCACGCTCGCGTCGGTGATCACCTGGTGGCGGGCCACGTTGCGGAAATGCTCGGTGCCCGGCATCTGGCCGACGATCGCCATGTGCGGCCGGCTGGTGCGCTGGAGATGCAGGGCGAGCGAGACGACGACGCCGGCGACGACGCCGATCTCGACGCCCCAGATCCACGTCACCAGGATCGTCGCGCAGATGGCGATGAAGTCGGGCCGCGAATAGGCGTAGACGCGGCGGATCGCGGCGATGTCGACCAGCGACAGCACGGCGATGATGATCGTGGCGGCGAGCGTCGCCTGCGGCAGATGCGCGAGAAACGGCGTCAGGAACAGCGTCACCAGCGCGATGCCGATCGCCGTGTAGAAGCCGGCGGCGGGCGTCTCGGCGCCGGCGTCGAAATTGACCACCGAGCGGGCGAAGCCGCCGGTGACGGGATAGCCGGAGGAGAGGCCCGAGGCGAGGTTGGCGACGCCGAGGCCGATCAGCTCCTGGTTCGGCACGATCCGCTGCCGGCGCTTGGCGGCGAGCGTCTGGGCGATCGAGATCGACTCGACGAAGCCGACGACGCTCAGAAGCAGCGCCGGACCCGCGAGCGTCGTCAGCGTGGCGAGCGAGAGATCGGGCAGCGCCAGCGGCGGCAAGCCCTGCGGGATGGCGCCGACGAGCGGCACGCCGCGCGCGCCGAGATCGAAGACGACCGCGACGGCGATGGTGACGACGATCGCCGCGATCGGCCCGAGCCGGACGAGAAGCTCCGCCAGCGACCGGCCGAGACCGAGCCGGAGCAACAGACCCTTGAGGCGCGACCGTACGAACAGCAGGAAGACGACCGTGCCGACGCCGACGGCGAGCGCATAGAAGTTGACGCCATGTCGCGCGTGATAGAGGCCCGCGAGCATGTCCGGCAGCGTGTTGCCGCCTGCCTGGACTCCGAGAATGTGCTTCAGCTGGCTGACCGCGATCAGGATGCCGGACGCGGTGATGAAGCCGGAGATCACCGGCCGGCTCAGGAGGCCGGCGAGGAAGCCGAGGCGGAACACGCCCATCAGCACCAGCATCAGGCCGGAGAGGAAGGCGAGCGCCGCCGCCATCGCCACGAATTCCGGCGAGCCGGGCTCCGCGATCTGGCTGATCGCCGCCGCCGTCATCAGCGAGATGACGGCGACCGGCCCGACGGCGAGCGTCCGGCTGGTGCCGAAGACCATGTAGGCGACAAGCGGCAGCATCGACGCGTAGAGGCCGATCTGCGGCGGCAGGCCGGCGAGCATCGCATAGGCGAGCGACTGCGGCACCAGCATGACGGTAACAATGACGGCCGCGATCAGGTCGTTGGTCAGCGTGCCGCGGTCATAGCGGCGCCCCCAGTCCAGGATGGGCAGCGTGCGTCGGAGGAGGCTCACCGGATGGGGGCTCTGCTGGCTGGAGGGATCGTCAAACGCGGTACAAATCGGCGGGCGGTCGCATCACCACGCGACGCCGTCGAAGGCGCCGATCGGGATCTTCAGGTAGCGCTGCCCGTTCGCCTCCGGCTCGGGCAGGCGCCCGCCATTGGTGTTCACCTGCAGCGCGTGCAGGATCAGCTTCGGCATCGGCAAGGTCGCGTCGCGCGCCTGGCGTAGCGCCACGAAGTCCGCCTCGCTGCGGCCGTTGCCGACATGACTGTTCCGCGCCTTCTGCTCCGCCACCGTGCTCTCATAGGCGAGCGGACGACCGCCCGGCTGATAGTCGTGGCCGGTGAAGAGGCGCGTCTCGTCCGGCAGCGCCAGGATCGCCTGGATCGAGCGCCAGAGATCCGTCGCGGAGCCGCCGGGGAAATCCGCCCGCGCCGTGCCGCTGTCGGGCATGAACAGCGTGTCGTGCACGAAGGCCGCATCGCCAATCACATAGGTGATCGAAGCCAGCGTGTGACCGGGCGAAAACATCACCCGCGCCTCGAGCTCGCCGATGCGGAAGCGGTCGCCATCGGCGAAGAGCCGGTCCCAGGGCTGGCCGTCGGCCGGGCGGTCGGGCCAGTTGTAGATGCCGTTCCAGAGCTTCTGGACGCCGCGCACCTTCTCGCCGATCGCCGTCGGCGCGCCGGTCTTCGCCTTCAGATAGGCGGCGGCGGAGAAATGGTCGGCATGCGGATGGGTGTCGAGGATCCAGTCGAGCGTCAGGCCCTCGGCGGCGATGAAGGCGAGCAGCTGGTCGGCATGCGTCGTCGCCACCGAGCCCGACTTCTCGTCATAGTCGAGCACCGGGTCGATGATGGCGCAGCGCCGCGTCGCCGGATCGGCGACGACATACTGGATCGAGAAGGTGCGCGGATCGAAGAAGCCGGTCACGACCGGCTTCCGGATGGCGGCGGTCTCCGCTCGCGGTTCCGACAAGGTATCCTGAGACATCGGCAGCCCCCTTCCCGCTCAGGCCGCGCGACCGGCGGCGGGGCGGAATTTCGCCGTCGCCACATCCGCCTGGTAGGCCGAGGCCGCCGAGGGATCGCGGGCCAGCGCATCGACCGCCTGGATCAGGAAATCCGCCTTCGCGTCGTCCATCAGGAAGCTGAAATTGAGCCGGACCCAACCGGGCTTCTCGATTTCCTGGCCAGCGCCGAGGCTGGCGCGGATCGCGTTGGAGGCGTCCTCGTCGATGCCGAGCAGCCGGTGCGCATAGGGTCCGGCGCAGGCGCAGCCGCCGCGGGCCTGGACGCCGAAGCAATCGCTCAGCATGCGGGTGAAGAGCTGGTGATGCACGTAGCCGCCCTCGCCATTGAGGATCCGCATCGAGAATATCGGCAGCCGCGGCCCCTTGTCGACGCCGAGCAGCATCAGGCGTGGATTGTCGCGCCAGACCGCGAGCGCCCGGGCATTGAGCTCGTCATGACGACGATCGATGAAGTCCTGCCCGACGGCTTCCTTGACCAGGAAGGCGAGCGCCGCGCGGATGTCGCCGACGACGTTCGGCGTGCCGCCCTCCTCGCGCGCGGCGAGGTCCTTCGAATAGTCGTGCCCCCAGGGCGAAACGAAGGAGACGGTGCCGCCGCCCGGCCAGCTCGGCGCCGTCCGCGCCACGGCGGCCTTGCGCACGATAAGCAGGCCCGAGGCGCCGGGGCCGCCAGCGAACTTGTGCGGCGACAGCACGACCGCGTCCTTGGCCATTTCGCTGCCGGACTGCATGTCCATGGCGAGATAGGGGCCGCCGCCGGCATAGTCCCAGACGGCGAGCGCGCCGTGGCGCTTCAGGATCGCGGTGACGGCGTCGGTGTCGGTGGTGATGCCTGTGACGTTGGAGGCGGCCGAGAAGGCGCCGACCCGAAGCGTCCTGCCGGCGGTCCGCACCAGCACGTCTTCCAGCTCGACGAGGTCGGGACCGCCCTCGGCGGCCTCGCCGATCTCGATCACCTCGGCGCCGCTCTCGCGCCAGGGCAGGATGTTCGAATGATGCTCGTAGGGACCGACGAGGACGAGCGGGGTCTCGCCGCGCTGCGCCGCCTCGGCAACGCCGAGCAGCGACACCAGCCGGTTGATGCCGGCAGTGGCGCCCGAGCCGGTGAAGATCACCGCGCAGTCGTCGCCGGCGCCGACGAGCCGGCCGATGATGGCGCGCGCCTCGCGGCGCATCCGCGTCATCGCCGAGCCGCAATAGGACGCCTCGGTGTGGCTGTTGGCGTAGAAGGGCAGGATCTCGTCCATGACGAAATCCTCGACCTGGCGCAGCGCCCGGCCGGAGGCGACGTAATCGGCATAGAGCAGCGGCTTCGGCCCGAACGGTCCCTCGATCGGCTTGCCCTCGCCGATCAGGCCGGCGCGGAGTTCCCGCACGATGTCGGGACCGGCGAGGCCGGCGCGAAAACGCTGCAGCGGCGTGACGTTGACGGTTTCGATCGTGTCGCGGACGGCATCCATGCCCAAGCGCCTTCTCATCGGGATTGTCGCGCCCATCGATGGTTCGTGCGGGCGATCGGTATGCCGGGCATCCTTCCACCTTCGAATCGCGAAAATCATACCAATCTTGTTGACGACGGAGTCCATATTGGTTCATTTGACCCAATCATGGCGCCAAAATTCGATCATATGGACTTGCGCATCCTGCGCGCCCTCCAGAACGATTCCTCGCTCTCCCAGCGCGAGCTGGCGGAGACGGTCAACCTGTCCCAGAACGCCTGCTGGCGGCGGCTGCAGGCGATCCGTGAGAGCGGTGTCATCAAGGGCTATTCGATCCGGCTGAACCGCGCCGTGATCGACATGAACGTCGTCGTCTTCGTGATGATCCGCACCCGCCACCACTCGAAGGCCTGGCTGGAAACCTTCCGCCAGCATGTGCAGGCGATGCCCGAAGTCGTGGATTTCTACCGGATCGGCGGCGACTACGACTACATGCTGAAGATCGTCACGCATGACCTCGCCAGCTATGACCGCTTCTACCAGCGGCTGATCGAGAAGGTGGAGCTCGACACCGTCACCTCCTATTTTGCCATGGAGGCGATCGCCGAGCAGCGGCCCTACCCCCTGCGCGACGGCGGCGGATAACGATCGCGTTGACGATCTCCTATAGTGGAATTAAGACCGAGAGAGTTGATTTCCCCCACTCGATCTCGGAAGCGCGATGTTCTTCGACCATATCATCGTCGGCGGTGGCTCCGCCGGTTGCGTGCTCGCCAACCGGCTTTCCGCCGATCCGAAGCGTCGCGTCCTGCTGATCGAAGCCGGGCCGGACACGCCGCCGGAGGCGGTGCCGCAGGCCATCTATGGCGACGCCTTCCTGCCCGACTATTTCCAGCCCAACCGCTACTGGACCGAGCTCACCGCCTATACCGACCCGATCGGCAACCGTTCGCCGAAGGAGCTGAAGGCGGAGACGACGGCGCGCCGCTACGAGCAGGCCCGCGTCATGGGCGGCGGCTCCTCGGTCAACGGCCAGGTCTACATCCGCGGTCTCGCCGCCGATTATGACGAGTGGCAGCAGATGGGCGCCGCCGGCTGGTCCTGGCAGGACTGCCTGCCCTATTTCAAGAAGATCGAGAAGGACCTCGATTTCCAGACGCCGCTCAGCGGCACCGACGGCCGCATCCCGATCCGCCGCACCTTCCCGGAATTCTGGAGCCCGTTCGCGCACGCCTTCCGCGACGCCGTCGGCGAGGTCGGCATTCCCTATATCGACGACAGCCACCAGCAGACCGGTGACGCCTGCTTCCCGTTCGGCCGCAACAACGCCTACAACCACCGCGTCTCGTCGGCGGCCGGCTATCTCGACCAGTCGACCCGCCGCCGCCCGAACCTCGAGATCCGGGGCGAGACGGTGCTGCAGGGCCTGACCTTCGCCGGCAAGCGCGTCACCGGCGTGACCGTCCGGCGCGGCGGCAAGACCGAGACGATCGAGGGCGGCGAGATCATCATCTCGACCGGCGCGCTGCATTCGCCGGCGGTGCTGATGCGCGCCGGCATCGGCCGTGGCGAGCACCTGGCCGAGCACGGCATCGCGGTTGTCGCCGACCGCCGCGGCGTCGGCGAGAACCTGCTCGACCACCCGCTGATCGGCTTCGGCGTGCACCTGAAGCCGGAAGGCCAGCTGTCGCGGCAGACCAAGAACGGCTTCCTGATGCACATGCGCTGGAGCTCCGGCCATCCGCAGTCATCGCCCGTCGACATGAAGCTGACCGTCTCGGGCCGCTTCTCCGCCACCCGCCTCGGCGAGCGCCTCGGCACGGTCAATTTCGGGCCCAACAAGGCCTATTCGAAGGGCATCATCCGCCTGAACGACTCGGCGCCCGAATCCGAGCCCTTCGTCGCCTTCAACTATCTCTCCGACAGCCGCGACCTCGAGCGCTTCGTCAGCACGGCGCGGCAGGTGGCCGGTTTCCTGTCGCGCGCGCCGGTCGCCAACTATGTCAATGCGTTCTGGCCGGGCATCTACGCCGCGTCGCTGCGCAATCTCTCGGCGCCGACCGCGCTCAACAAGGTCATCACCAACCTCGCCGCCGGCCTGCTCGACCTCGGCGGCCCGGCCCGCCAGCTAGTGCTCGGCGCCGCCGTCGACAAGCGCTTCCCCCTCGACAAGACGCTCGCCGACGACAAGGTGATGGAAGAGTGGATCCGCGCCGGCGTGCAGGGCGACTGGCATCCTTGCGGCACCAACAAGATGGGTCGCGCCGACGACCCGCTGGCGGTCGTGGACGCGCATGGCTCGGTCTATGGCGTGGAAGGCCTGCGCGTCGTCGACGCCTCGATCATGCCGTCGATCCCGTCCGCCAACATCAACGCGACGGCCATGATGATCGGCGAGAAGATCGCCGACGACATCCTCGCCGGCCGCTAGATCAAAATCCATCTGACTTGAAGCTGGGCTTCCCTCACCTCTCCCTCAGGGAGAGGTCGACGGCCGCAGGCCGGCGGGTGAGGG
>JAEWAD010000545.1 GCA_023391905.1 Pseudomonadota bacterium
TCCCAAGGCCCGTCAGAAGGCCGCCGAGGCCGCCAAACGCAGCACCGATGCCTGCGCCAGCACCTGCGCCAACGGCCGCGTCACCATCACTGTCGTCGCGGTTCGAGCCGACGATACTGATATCGTCGCGAGAGACGCCGAGAGACTGCAGCTGGCGAACAGCGCTTGTCGCGTCGGCATGCGAGTCGAACAACCCGGATACGGTAGTGGTCATGGTGGCCTCCCTTCTTCTTACTTGCTGGTCACGTTGCCCTGAAAGTCGACCTGCACATCATGGGTGGCCCCATCCTTGGTGGCCTTGCCCCGCCAGATGCCGTTATCGTCCTTCACGAGCGCGGAAACGTCGGAATAGCCCGCCTTGGCGATCTGCTCGCGGGCCTGGTCTTCCGTGAAGCTGTTGGCACCGGCGACCGGCGCGTCCGGATTGGTGGTTCCGTCGGATACGGCGGGCGTTGAAGCGTCCTCCGCATAGACCGGCGCGATCAGCGCAGCCGACATCACGCCCGCAACGAGAAGGCTTTTCATGGTTTCCTCCAGTATTGCCGTGAAAATGGCACCGAGAAACCTCCAGCGAGGCTGACCTCATCGTGCCGTGTCCGAATATCCAACGATGTCAGCCGGATATCGTTCCAGACTTTCAGTCGTTCCGTCAGGATAGGTTCCGGCCGTCCAGGTGAGCCAGACATATCGAGTCCGCTAGCCGCAACCGATGCCCGGCGTTCCGGATTTAACAGTCATGACAACTGGGAGACACCGAACTTTCCCAAAAGTCGGGTCTCGCCACCCCTAACCTCAGGAGCCCAACGCGATGCGGGAACTGACCGATCGTGAATGGCAGACCTTGATCGACCTGGTGGATCCGGCGTTGTCCCTGATCATTGATCGCGAGATCCTTGATCGATTGGTTGCCGACGGCTTCGTCGATAGGTTGACCAACTGCTACAGGCCGAGCCCGCTCGGAACCGCAGTCCTCCGAGGCTACCGCCATCGCTAGCGCTCGTGACGGATCCAGCTCATGCAGGAACCATCGGGCGAAAGAAGTCTTTTCGAAACGTGGACAGCGGAAAGGACCTCCCGATGAGCAAAGCCGAGAAAGCCGAGAAGAAGCAGCGCGAAATCCAGCGCAAAGTTGATCGAGACGATGCCGGCAGGAAGTCCAAGAGCGCACCGAAGGCCATGCAGGCAGGGGCTCGCCCCTACCCGGCGCCGCCCTTCCCGAGGCAACATCATCCCAAGCCCGGCGTAGAGGCAAAGATCGATCCCGCGCCTCTCTATGATGCCCCGTTCTGGACAGGATCGGGCAAACTCGACGGACGCGTGGCGCTAATCACCGGCGGCGATTCCGGTATCGGTCGCGCTGTAGCGGTGCTATTTGCCCGGGAAGGTGCCGACATCGCCATTCATTACCTGACCGAGCACACCGATGCCCAAGCGACCAAGCTCGCTGTCGAGGCAGAGGGCCGCCGCTGTCTTCTCATTTCCGGGGACGTGTCAAAACGGGAAGACTGCAAAAGAGCCGTCGGCCAGACGGTCGAGGAATTCGGCAGGTTGGACGTGCTCGTAAACAACGCGGCCTTCCAGATTCATTCAAAGGCGTTCGAGGAGCTGACCGAGGAGCACTTCGACACGACCCTGAAGACCAACCTCTACGGCTACTTCCATATGGCTCAGGAGGCCGTGCCGCATATGAAGCCGGGTTCGGCCATCATCAACACAGGCTCGGTGACGGGTCTGACGGGTTCAAAATCCCTGGTCGACTATTCGATGACCAAAGGCGGGATCCATGCCTTCACAAAGGCACTGTCCGGCAACCTCATGGCCAAGGGCATTCGGGTCAACGCCGTGGCCCCCGGGCCTGTATGGACGCCCCTGAACCCCTCGGACAAAACCGCCGAGGATGTTTCAGAGTTCGGCGCGAATACCCCCATGAAGCGGCCTGCGCAGCCGGAGGAGATCGCACCTGCTTATGTCTTTCTCGCGTCACCTCAGTGCTCGAGCTACATAACGGGCGAGGTGCTACCGATCGTGGGTGGGTACTAGGCTCAGGTCGCCAGCCAAAAGCACTTCAGGCCCGGCGGCCAACGCGATTGCCGCGTTCGCCTTCAATCCTTGCGATGTTGCGATGAGCTTGATCGGCAGCGGCCCGGCACTTCGCATGCAGAGCCTCTAGCTCGCTATCGGTCAGCGTCTCGATGCCCATGAATTCGTCCTCTGCATTGGAGGAACGGATGATTTCATCGAGCTTGGTTTGCAGGGCGACGCTATCCCGGTTCTGAGTGTTTTGAATCAGGAAGACCATGAGGAAAGTGACGATCGTGGTCCCCGTATTGATCACGAGCTGCCAGGTCTCGGAAAAGCCGAAGACCGGGCCAGAACCCGCCCAAACCGCGATCGCCGCCAAGCTCAGCAGAAAGGTTTGCGAACTGCCGGCTGCCCGTGCTGTCGCGTTCGCGAATGTCTCGAAATATCGTTCCATGATCATCCCGCTCCTTCGGCCTGAAGAAACGGACAAGCCCCAACACCGTTCCAGACCGCCGGCCGGGCGAACCAGCGAGATCCAATCTGCAAGATGTAGAGGAACCACCGACGTCCTGAGGGAGTTAAGCGCGATGAGGGTGCCGTATCCCCCCGCCCAGGCCCCTCGCAGAAGCCCGTCTGCCAGTCTCTGGCGACGGGCTTTTGCTTTCACACGCGAGGTTCGCCGAGGCCGCGATTAAGGCGGGAACAGTTGGCAGAGTTTGGGGTTACCTCACCACACACAATCTGAAAGGAGGCTCCTAGTGCAGCACGCCAATCATCCCCGCCTCACCCCGGACGAACTGACGGCGCCCGTGATTCAAGGCGCCACCATCTACGGTCCCGACGATGCAAAGATCGGCACTGTCTCCCATGTTCATGGGGCAGGTAGCAGCGCCCAAGTCGTCGTCGACGTCGGCGGCTTCTTGGGCATCGGAGCGAAGCCGGTAGCAGTGCCCGCCGGGGACCTCGACTTCATGCGCGACGAAAACGGCAACATCCACGCGCTCACGAACTGGACCAAGGATCAGCTCAAGAACATGCCCGAGCACATCGACTGACTTGAGCCAGTCACGAAGTCCAATTGTGAACCCCGTCGCAGGCTCCGCCTCGGCGGGGTTCTCGCGCCTACAGGGAACTATCGCTGGCCTGAGTTCCCTGCTCTCGTAGTTGCTGCGCGATTTTCACGCGATCGTTCTGCGCTAACGTCACGGCCTCGACAATGACGTTCGCCAATTGCAGCTCTCCAATGTCCGTAGCTCGTTTTGCCAAATTGACGAGCTCGGCGGCGATCTTTTCTAGTTCCCGAATCCTATGTGGCATCCGTCCTCCATAGCGATGACTATGTCGGGATGCATCGGAACTTGCCAGCGGCCCGCGAGTTCAAGCCACAGGGTTTGTTTCGCGAGGCTATGATGACCGATCGATCAAGGTTCAAGCGTCTGCCAGAGGGAATTCAATCACGCGTCGACGGCGGCGCACACCTACTGACGGCCGTGCGAGAATGGCGTGGATACACGTGCTCGGAGCTCTGTGACCTGGCAGAGGTCCAACTCGTGATCCTCATGTTGGCCGAACGCGGCGGCGATCTCCTTCCGGAAGAGGCGGAGGCGCTCGCTCGGGTACTCGGAGTCGACGTCGACCTGATTTCCACTCCCCAGAGACCGGAACCGACGATGAAGACCACACCCCGCCCTCCAATCGGCTCCATGAAGCCAATTTAGGATGTCCTTTGGCGGCCATGCGGCTTCGATCGCCCGACTACAGCCCAACCGCTATCGCCGCGTAGAGAAGACAATAGAGGTAAAACGCCGCTCCGGTCAGACCGGCAAATGCCGATATCCGCGCAATCGCGGTTGCCATGCTATGTGACATTGCCTTAGCCCCGTTGTGCCCCAAGTCACGGAGCCAGAATGACGCTAAGTCATCCCGTCTTCAAGTTGTGCTCGCGAGCCTGTGACCCGCTCGCCTATTGACCGCCCCTGTAAGCGGCTTAGCTCCTTGACCAGTGCCCAAAGGACTCTGGCCCGCCCACACGGCGGGCCTTTTTCCATGCCCCAGGTGTTCGATCCCGTTTGGATCTGGGAAAAAGCCGGTTCGCGTCGGGCCATCGGCGACGTTCGGCGCGCGACGGAATGGCTTCTGTTTTTCTGGCCGGATGCGTTCATGAAGACCGACGCTCACCGAAGGGCCCGAATTGCCTGCCTCGATGCCCACGAGGGAAAGGTGCCGGTCGCGACTGCTCGGGCTGCTTTCCTGGCTGCTGCGGAGGAGGCGGGGATCCTGGCCGAGGATCCCCGGAGTGCCTTTCCTGCGCCCCCTGACGCGCGACATCGGCGGAGGACCTGAGGCGTCACTAGAGCCGCGATGGCGGCCAAACAGCCAGCAGCGCTTCCGTATCGAGCATCTGGACCTGCTGGTAGAAGCGGGTTCCATAAAGCGCCAGAGCGGCATCGTGAGAGGCGTCGGTCGAGCTGCAGACAGCATCGGAAATCAGGTAGACGGGATAGCCCAGATCGACGGCGTCGAGGACGGTTGCAAGCACACAGACATCCGTCTCCGCTCCCGTGATGATCACCCCGTCCGCAGCTCGTGCCATCAACTGGTTGCGCAGTTCTGATCCGAGAAATGCCGAATAGACCGGCTTGTCAACAACGGTAGCCGGAGGGACGAAGGCAGCAAGGTCGGGCAGCAGGTCAAGCCCTTCCGGCTCAAGTCTTTCCTGGGTCGCGTGTTCGTGCAGGCTGTAGTAGCGCTGCCATGTGCCCCTAGCCTCCTCGGCGTGTCGTGGAGGAATGAACCGCGTGAATATGGCTCGCTCCGGTGCATGCTCGGAGATGCGAACGATGCTGGGCAGAACCCGCTCCATCCAAGGCGTCGGCCAAGGCCCATTGGGCGCGAATAGCCGCTGCATATCGATGCAAAGATGAAGCGTGCGCTGGGTGGGTTGCCAGGGGAAGGACCTTGCTTTGATTTCCATCGAAGGCCCCAGATTCTGCGCGGTGACCGGCATCTCTCGCGGGGAGCGAGACGATGCTTCACCCACGAAGCGCCCTGCCACTACTGGCCGGCGATAAGCCTCTTGGCAACACAATGTGCCGGGCGCCAACCGGTTGCGTGACAGGTCCGGCCCGAAATTCCCGGCAGTCGTCGATCGCGATGGTCCGAGACACAAATTCTCGAGATCCAGCGGAACTACGGACGGGGTGAAAGGTTCGTTTGCTTACATGGTCTTCGAGACGGAAAGGTCGGCAGACATGTCAGCATCAAGGTTCGTCGCGATTATGATGGGATCGGCACTCATCGCATTCGGCGTCTCGCAATTGAGAGCTGCGCCTCCCAGGATCCCGGCTGCGGAGGAGTTCATCAACCGAGCCGGTATAGCTGGCATCTTCGAAGTGAGAGCAGCGCGGTTGGCTCTAGAGCGAGCCCAAAATCCCGAACTCCGGGCATTCGCCGCCACAATGATCCATGATCACACCGATACCGGGGAAGAATTGAGAAAGGTCGCAGGCGACTTCCCCGTTCCGACGGCCCTGGATAGCGAGCATCAGGCTTTGGTCGATGAGCTCAACGCCACCTCATCGACGACTTTCGACGCGACCTATTGGAAGCAACAGGTTGATGCCCACAAGGAGGCCGTATCGCTGTTCACCCTGTTTTCGACCGAAGGCGAAAACGGAGCCATCAAGGGCTTCGCTGCAAAGACGCTGCCGATACTCCAAAGACATCAGGATATGCTGGGTAGGCTTGCCAAGGCGGTCGATCCGGAAAGCTCTGGTGCGCCCTCAGCTCCCTAAGGAAGAGAATGCGATCCGAATGGGTCAACGCCTTCTCGCGATTGCGTGGGGAACACAAATCCGTTCGACATCGTTGGTTCTCACAAGCCTCGCGCCCAGGCCCGAGAGCAGCTTCCGTTGCACGACAATCCGGAGGATGAGATGAACAGCCAACGTCTGCCTAAGTCAGCAGCGCCGGGGCGAAGCCAAAGTACCGGCGGAAACGGCGGAGAGACCCACCAGATCGCCGGCGACGGTTTCGCCCAACTCACCACCCAACAGGGCACTCCCGTCGCCGACGACCAGAACACCCTTCGCCAAGGCAGTCGCGGACCCGCGCTGATCGAAGACTTCCACTTCCGGGAAAAGATCTTCCATTTCGACCATGAGCGGATCCCCGAACGGGTCGTTCATGCCAGAGGCTACGGAGCGCATGGCTACTTCGAGACCTATGAATCCCTCGCCGATCTGACGCGCGCAGATATCTTTCAGCGCGCCGGCGAGCAGACGCCCGTCTTTGTGCGGTTCTCCACGGTCGCGGGCAACAAGGGATCTTTCGATCTCGCTCGCGACGTCCGCGGCTTCGCCGTGAAGTTCTATACCAAGGAGGGCAACTGGGATCTCGTCGGCAACAACATCCCGGTCTTCTTCATCCAGGATGCGATCAAGTTTCCCGATCTCGTCCACGCCGTGAAGCAGGAGCCCGATCGCGGCTTTCCTCAGGCCCAGAGCGCGCACGACAATTTCTGGGATTTCGTGTCGCTGATGCCGGAATCCCTTCACATGATCATGTGGATCATGTCGGACCGCGCCATTCCGCGCTCCTTCCGCTTCATGGAGGGATTCGGCGTTCATACCTTCCGGCTCGTGAACGCTGCCGGCGACGACAAGTTCGTCAAGTTTCACTGGAAGCCGAAGCTCGGCCTCCAATCGGTGATCTGGAACGAAGCGGTCAAGATCAACGGCGCCGATCCAGACTTCCACCGTCGCGACCTCTGGAACGCCATTCAGAGCGGCGCGTATCCCGAATGGGAGCTCGGCCTGCAGATCTTCGACCAGGCGTTCGCCGACGGGTTTGATTTCGACGTTCTCGACGCCACCAAGATCATCCCCGAAGAGCTGGTGCCCATCCGTCGCGTCGGCCGGCTCGTCCTGAACCGCATGCCGGAGAATTTCTTCGCCGAGACGGAGCAGGTCGCGTTCATGACGCAGAATGTGGTGCCGGGGATCGACTTCTCGAACGATCCGCTGCTGCAGGGCAGGAATTTCTCGTATCTGGACACCCAGCTCAAGCGGCTCGGCGGGCCGAACTTCACTCATCTCCCGATCAACGCGCCCAAATGCCCGTTCCATCACTTTCAGCAGGATGGGCACATGGCGTTCCACAATCCGCGCGGCCGCGCCAATTACGAACCTAATTCCTGGGGCCAGAGCGAAGGCGGACCGCGCGAAGCTCCCCAGCAGGGCTTCCAGACGGTGGCACAACCAGCCGAAGGGCCGAAAGTCCGCTTGCGTCCCGAGAGCTTTGCCGACCACTACAGCCAAGCCAACCAGTTCTACCGGAGCCAGACCGCCGTCGAGCAGAAGCACATCGCGCAGGCGCTCGTGTTCGAGCTCAGCAAATGCGCCCGGCCAGAGATCCGCGAACGAGTTGTCTCGCACCTGATGAATATCGACGTCGGCCTCGCGGAACAGGTCGCTGAAGGGCTCGGTCTCGCCAAGCTGCCGGCGGGGGCACCACCTGCGGCGAAGCCGAAATCCGACCTGCCTCCGTCCGATCCGCTCAGCATTCTGAAGAATGGCCCGGCGAGCTTCGGCGGGAGAAAGCTCGGAATCCTTCTGACCGACGGCGTCGACGAGGCGCTCCTGCAAGCGCTGGAAAAGGCCGTCGCAGAAAGCGGCGCAACGTCCGAACGCATCGCTCCGACGGTGGGCGGGGTGACGGGAAGCGCGGGCACCGCCCTGCCCGCCCAGCACAAAATCGACGGCGGTCCCTCGGTCCTCTTCGACGCGGTAGCTCTGTTGGTCAGCGGAACGGGCATTGAGCCCCTTCTCTCGATGCCGGCGGCGCGGGATTTCGTGGCCGATGCTTTCGCGCACTACAAGCTTTGTGGCTACACGGAGCCGGCGACCTCCCTGTTCGACAAGGCAGGCCTTCCCGAGACGCTCGACAAAGGGTTTGTTCCACTGCGGACGCCAGCGGATTGTTCCGGCTTCCTCGAAGGGTGCGCCGCGCTTCGGTTCTGGGAACGGACCGGCGCCGCGTAGCGTCGGCCATCGACAAGGGAGGCCATCCTTTGGACGAACACAGAATCCGGCAAGGCGGTTGCCTCTGCGGGGCGGTTCGATACGAGGTCCGCGGCGCTCCAATCAAGTCGGGGGTTTGTCACTGTGCAGACTGTCGCAAGGCGACGGGCACGGCCTTTCTCGCCTATGCCGACTGGGATCCGAAGAACTTCGAATACTCGGGAACGATTCGTACCTTCAACGGGCGGAGCTTCTGCCCCGAATGCGGGTCGCGGCTGTTCAATCTCGGCCCCGATCAGGCTGAGATCTATATCGGCACGCTGGACAAGGCTCCATCGAACATTCCGCCCGACGCAGAGGCGTGGGTTGTCCGGCGCGAGCCTTGGCTTAAACCTCTGGCCGGACGGCCTCAATTCGACGGCGACCCCACATCGTGAGGGGATTAAATCTCGCGCCGAAGTGCGATCATTAGTCGACCCTGATCCGTCGGCCGCCAGACGTGGCCGTCCAATACGGCCAATCCCTCATCACGCAGGACAGCGAGATCGGCAGCCATGGTCGTGACGTCCAACCCCTCAACATCGAGGTCGATCGCGTGAAGCAAAATCCATTGTGAACGTGTGAGTGTGTGAGTCACGACTTTCGTCCTCTCACCGTCAATACTAACTCTGTGGCGGTGGGCTGGGGCCGACAACTCGGACAACCAAGCCTGCCTATCATGGAGAGGGTGGTGGCTCCGCTTGGGCCGCGCGCAACTCTGCCGCAATGCGCTCCTCACTGCCACGAGCGAGAGAGATGACATCAACAATTGCTTTGGCGATTTGGAGTTCGTTGATGTCCGTGGCTCGCCGAGCCAGGTCGGTTAGCTCGACGGCGATTTTCTCTAGCTCGATGATACGATGCGGCATCGGATCTCCCTCCTTCGCAGAAGAAGATAATGAGCATCGTGGCATCGGTTCAAGATAGTCAATAGACGTGCCAGACACCGGCGGTGATTTGGCTACTGCATTGCCACACGGTCATAGAGGACTGAAATCTAGTCACAGAGTCGAATTAGGTGTCAAATGCGAACCTTGCCGCCTTCTGGCTATGATGCAGCTTACTGTGCAGGCGAGAACGACGCCGATCATCCGGTCAGAGCTACCGCCTGCCTGGGCGGCCCGTCGCCACCGCCTCTATTTAGTCACCTGCCCTCGCACTTCGCCATCGGGAAATTTGGCGGTGTGTAGGTTGAAGTAGAGCTTTCCAGCCTCCAGATCCGCCACCTGACTGTCTGTCAAAGTCGCTGAGCCCTTGATAGGGCTGGTCAGTGCGCCCTTCACTGGAATAACGGGCGGTGCGTTCTCACCCGCAGCTGCGGGACCGTGAAAATGTGCCGCCGTTACGGGCCCAGTCAGATCCGTAAACGTGACGGTCCAACTCAGCGTCTTGTTGCCACTGTCGAATTCCACCATTGCGGTGCCCTGCCCCTTGCTGTCAGTGGGCGGCAATTCGGCCGCCCCTGTGAGGTCGGCCTTGTAAGCCACGGTTTGGGCTATTCCAGGCGTCGCGAGCGAGAGAAGTCCGACCGCAGCCGCAACAACAAAAGCCGTCGAAAATCTGGTCATGATTGACCCCTTGTCACAAACGCATCGACATGACGCGCGCACACCCCAACGAACAGCCGACATATTCGATCCCCGAGGTGGACGCCGGCAGCTTGGTCAGCACCGACAAGCGCGTCATCGGTCGCGAGTACTGCAATGGCTTCAACCCGCCGCCAATGACGGCGAGCGCAGTGGGACGGAACTGCCGCGGCGGCCAGCCAGCCGTCGCCGAGGAAGAGCCCAGTATTTTGACGGACGAGACTCTCACGCCGGCGCCCGCTGGCGATCTGACGAGGTTTAGGATTCCCGATGCGGAAGCCAGCTCCAGATGATCATCGGGGGCACGCCCACAGTTCGTCGCCGCAAGCCTGCTCGCTGGAACGAACGAGGTCGTCGACTAGTCGTTCTTGGGCTCGACCACGGCGTGGCCTGATGCGTTGAGCGCGGCCTCACAACGCCTTGCCTCGTGCAAAGCCTCAATCAGATGGACAGCCAAATGGTATTCGCCCAAGGCCTCCGCTTCTTTAACGTAGATGGCCAACTGGCGAGACATTGCAGCGAGACGATCACTCCTGTTCATCTCGGGCCTCCTTGGCAAACGCCACCCAGCTCAGCACAGCCACACCATCTTCACGATCGGGCTCTGGATTACGTTGACCGGCGAGCAACTCTGAAATGCAGCTGAGAGTTGATCTAGAGCGCTGCAGCGCGATGGTACCCTCGGCGAGGATCGCTGAGATAGGTTTTTCGGCGGAGCGCGAGGGTGCATTCGTGATGTCCTGTGCGTACCCAACGAAGCAAACGCCGTCTGTGAATAGGATCACGCCGTGCAGAGCTGACGCTGGACCAATGGTGCTCTTGGCGTTCCGCACTATTTGACGTAGCGCCAACGCCTGATCGCACCCACGCGCCCTTCCACTCCAGGTACAAGTCGGCTGAGCCTTGTATAGCTAAATTGAGCCACTGCTGAGGTGCTCGCGCCCAGACGGCAGTCCGCGCATTTTGTCCAGATTCTGGATGGAATTTTCATAAATTGTTAAGGCTCGTTGGCCAGTTTCCCTTGGCCGCCAGACAGCATCCGTACAGAACATAATTCTGTAGAATTCCAATGGAAACGTAATGACAGGATCAATTACCGCGAAAGGTGCGTTCCTCGCAGGAGCAATCTGTATAATTTCTAGTAGCGTTGCTGCGCAAACTCCAAGGATGATCCAATCTTATTCTGATTGGTCCCTATACACATACCCAAGCAACAAAGGAAAGATCTGCTTCGCGATGGCGACGCCGACGTCGCAGCGCCCTAACGGCGTGAACCGTGACCCCACCTATTTCATGGTAACCACCCGACCTGGAGAAAGAGTCAGCAACGAAGTCTCAGTTGAAATCGGTTACCCATTCAAGACAGGCTCATGCGCCACAGTGAATGTGGATGGTCAGAAATTCAGGCTCTTCACCCAAGGAGACGGCGCTTGGGTTGATGAACTCTCTGACGAGCAGCAGCTGGTCGCCGCCATGAGAGCGGGAAGCAAGATGTCAGTCCATGGCTTGTCGAAACGAGGCACGCACACCACCGACACCTATTCCCTGAAGGGCGTGTCGGCGGCACTGAGAGCGGCTGGCAACGCCTGTTCCTGACTGAACCACAACATTCAGCTCCCCGCGCGGACCTTCGCGGGGAAGCTGGCACGTTGATGATGATGACAGAACGCCATACGCTCGATCAGACCCTCTCACCTAAGGTCCGAACATGGCATCTCACAGGGCTACGTGCGCCTGCAACCAGATGACGGTGGTATGCACTGGAGAACCAACGAGCGTTTCGCTTTGCCACTGCCTGGCATGCCAGAAGAGGACAGGGAGCCCGTTCGGAATTGCCGCCTTTTTTGATAGAGCCCAGGTAGCCATATCGGGCGACAGCCAGGAGTTCACCCGGGCGTCCGACCGGGGTTTCGACGTCACCTTTCACTTCTGCCCCTGCTGCGGCTCAACCGTCTACTGGGAACCGCGACGCAAGCCCCAGTCTCTCGCAGTCGCGGTCGGCTGTTTTGCTGACCCATCCTTCAGTGCGCCTCGTCAAGCTGTCTATACAGAACACCAGCACCCATGGCTGGACGTCCAGATCGGTTGACGCACTCACATCGACATCAACGGGCGCCCCTGAGCGCCTCAATCGTCGCCGTCAAGGCAGCGATCTGTCCAGCTTGGCTGTCGACCTTGTCTGTGAGCTTGATCAACTGGGCCAGCACCTGGTCCTGATACCTGATACGATCCTGACGTCCGATCGCCTCGTTCCCCTCGAGAACCGTAACGCGCGTCTCGAGCTTGTTGGCGGTGCTGACCGCCGCGCTCGCGTCTGCCGAGATCCCATCGAGATAGAGCCAGAACAGGAACGCCATGGCGCTCAGCAGCGCCGGCGTCAGCAGCATCGCGATGCGCGACATGACGAGAATGGTGGTGTTTGCGGCGATCTTGTCGGCAGTCGTCACCGGCTCATCCCCTTCCTGAGATCATCGCCGAACGCCACGGCGTCGGCCCGCCGGCCATCGCACTGGTCGAGCGCCAGCGAATAGCGGCCGATCATCGCGCGCGAGTCGATCTCCACGAGATCGGGGTGCCGGCAGTGCTTGCGGACTTCGGCCGGCATCGACGGCAGGTCGAGCGCGAGCGCCGGTCTATCGTCGGAGCAGGCGAAGGCGCTCAAGATCGGCAGGGCGCAGACGACAATCAAAGCCGCCAGCCTGCGCCGGCTCGCGGGCGAGTTCAGCCTCATAGTCGGACACCTTCTTTTCCAGAGCTTCATTCTCGGCCGCGCGGGCGAGTTCGCGGGCGACCGCCGCGTCGAGCGCCTGCGCGCGGGCATAGGCCTGCCTGGTCTGCTCGGCCGACATCTTCGACTGCCAGCGCTGTTCGCAGCCGGCGGCACCGTCGCTGCGGCCGACGAAATAGGCGGTGACGGATGCGAGCGCGATCAGGGCGAGCGCGAAGGCGCCCGCGGCGAGCCAGCGGCCGAGGGGCGAGGTCATCATTTCAATCCCTCGAGGCAGAGTTCGCGCTCGCCGATGCGACGGGCGTCACCCTCCTTGCGGCGGAGATCGAGCCCCCGCGCGACGCGGCCGCCGGCGCGGTTGAACCAGGTCATCGCCTCGCAGGCGCCCGGCCAGTCCTTCGCCATCGCGCGCCGGGCAGCCGTCGATTGGCAGACGGCGCTGACGCCAACATTCCAGGAGAGGTCGAGGAAGGAGGCCTGTACGCTCAGCGGCGCCGCGTCGAAGCCGCGAATGCATCGCTGCAGCGGTTGGCGATAGTCCCGTTCCATGCGCCGGTGCAGCATGTCGATGCACTGCTTGTCGGTGTAACGGTCGCCCGGCTTCACGCCCTTGGTCTCTCCGGCGCAGACCGTCCAGACCTTGCCGAGGCTGTCCCAATAGGCCGTGTTCTCGACGCCTTCCCACGGCACGGTGAGATAGGCGGCCGTCAGTGCGACGATGCCGAGCCCGGAAGCGAGCGCCGCCTGCGCGCGATTGCTACGCATCGGAGATTCCTTTCTGTGCGAGGAGACGAGCGACAAAGGCGGCCGCGGCGACGATGCCGGACAAGGCCGCGAACAGACGAGGTGGAAGGGTCTCGATCCCGATCAGAGGCAGCGCCACCTCCACGCCAGACAACACGCCGGCGAGCAGCAGCAGACGGATGGACCACGCACGGCAAAGCACCGCGCGCCAGTTCGGCACGAGCATGGGCTAACCTCCAAAGGGATGGATTCGGGCGCGAAGCGCCCTAGTTCATTGTGGATGTGCCGACGCTACTGACGGCGCGGCCGACCAAGATCGGACAAGTGATGGAGACTAAGACCTACACCCTGCTGCGGGACGGATCAGGCTGGGCGTATCGCGGTCCCGAGGAGCTGAGCCAGACCTACCAGTCGAAGGGAGCTGCCTTGGTCGGCGCGTTTTCTGCCATCCAAAGGGCGGTGGCGGAGGGGGATGCAGTGGATCTCGAAATACCGGCTGGCAGAGGGCGCCCGCAACCATTTGTTCTGCGAGTCGTTTGACTTCTAGGGTCCAATTTCCCCAACCCTGTCCACGGACCCTTCCCGATGAAACCCGCGCCAGAATTACCGGACGCGGGTTTCATTCTCCCGGATGAACTGAAGACCTATGAGAAGCCGACCCTCTCTAAGGCCGCCGTCCTGCATCAAATTGCGGCACAAATCGTTGTCAGCGGCTCCGTCATCATCGAAGACTAGCGGAACGCCGCAGTGGCGCCCCGGCCCACATCACCCCCCCCGGGTGGTAGGT
>JAEWAD010000475.1 GCA_023391905.1 Pseudomonadota bacterium
CGGACAGCGCCCCGGCTGCTGCTGTCCGATGGCGGGCCGCTGACCGTGCTGCGTGGCGCCGCCGCGCTGGTGGTTTCGGGTGTCCTCTCACCGCGCGACGGACGGGATGTTCCCGCCGACACTGATCCATTGAGGTTCCTTGCCGCATGACCCGCTTCGAGCCCCTTCTCGTTCTCGACGACATCAAGAAGAATTATGGCGCCATCGAAGCGCTCAAGGGCATCAGCTTCACCATCGGCAAGGGTGAAGTGGTGGCGCTGCTCGGCGACAATGGCGCGGGCAAATCCACGCTGGTGAAAATCATTTCGGGCGGGCTGGAGCCGACCTCTGGCCGCATGCTGTTCGAGGGCCGGGAGTGGCAGGCAAAGTCGCCAGCCGAGGCCAAGGCCGCAGGTATCGAGACTGTCTACCAGGACCTCTCGCTCTGCACCAATGTCGACGTTGTCGCCAACTTCTTCATGGGCCGCGAGATCGTGAAGAAGTATCTCGGCATCCCGGTGCTGCAGGAAAAGGCGATGGAGGCGGTGGTCGCCAAGGCGCTGGCCGATGCCGGCACCAAGATTCCGTCGCTCCGCACCAATGTCGAGCATCTCTCCGGCGGCCAGCGCCAGGCGATCGAGTTGAACCGCTTCGTCCACTGGGGCGGCAAGCTGGTGCTGCTCGACGAGCCGTTCGCGGCGCTCGGCGTCGAGCAGACGCGGCGCGGCCTCGACCTGATCCGGCGCATCGCCGACCAGGGCATCGGCGTCATCTTCATCACCCACATCATGAGCCAGGCCTTCCAGGTCGCGGATCGGATGGTGGTCATCCGTCAGGGCAAGGTCGCCGGCGACGTCCGCCGCGAGGACACGACCGCCGACGAGATCGTGCAACTGATTACCGGCGAGGCACTGGGCGGCCGCGCGCGGAATGCCGACCGTGAGAATGGTCAAGCCCAACCAGCGGCATAGGCCGGTCAACAGGCCGAAACCGCGACTTCCAGACCATGCTTACCAGCTGAGGGAGCCATGAAATGAAGCGATTGATGGGTGTTCTGGCGGGGGCCGTCGTGCTCGGCGCCGCAACCTTCCTGACGCCGGCCGCCTGGGCCGCCGACAAGGGCAAGATCTACTACCTGGTGCCGACCCTTCTGGACGAATTCCAGACCGGTTCGGTGACGGCGATCACCAAGTTCATGAAGGATGTCGGTTACGAGACGGTCGCGCTCAACGCCGACAACAAGACCGACGTCCAGCAGGGCCAGATGAATGACGTCATCGCCCTGAAGCCGTCGGCGATCGTTCTCGCCGCCGTCGACTTCAACGCGCTGAAGCCGCAGATCGAGGCGGCCCGCGCCGCCGGCATCCCGGTGATGCAGTTCGACCGCCAGATCACCTCGACCAAGAGCGACCTGACCTCGGTCGCCGGCACGATCGAGATCGGCCATGTCGCCGCTGCCGAGATCGAGCGCCTGCTCAAGGAGAAGAACGGCAGCGTCAAGGGCAAGGTGCTGCAGGTCATGGGTGACCCCGGCGACCCGTACACGCTCGACATCCAGAAGGGCTTCGAGGAGAAGATGAAGGCGTTCCCGGACGTCACCATCGTCTCGCATCCGGCCATGCAGTGGGAAGCGTCGAACGCCGGTTCGATCGTCGCCGACCAGCTGCTCGCCAACCCCGACATCGACCTGATCTTCGTCCACGCCGCGCATCTCTCGGTCGCCGCCGTGGCGTCGCTCGAGGCGGCCGGCAAGAAGCCGGGCGAGGTTCTGCTCGTCTCCTCGAACGGCGCGCCGGTCGGTCTCGACCTGATCCGCAAGGGCTGGCAGCAGGTCGAGGTCGAGCAGCCGCTGTTCGCCCAGGCCGCCGCGCTGGCGATGTTCGCCGACAAGGTCGTCAACAAGCAGGAGATCAAGCCCGGCACCTATGACGTGCTCGGTCTCGAAGGCGTCATGACGATCGAGGACTGGGGTCCGAACATCAAGATCCCGGGCGCCGCGATCACCAAGGACAACATCGACGATCCGCGCTTCTGGGGCAACATGAAGACCCCGGAAGCCCCGGTGAAGTCGGTCGAGTAACGACCTGAAACGCCCGCCGTCCCGGCTCTTTGGTCGGGACGGCGATTGCCTCTCCGTGCCGGCGCCGGCCTGACGCCGACGGCCGGAGACAGGGACGGCCGCCGCGCGCCCTTCGGCGCCGCGATCCCGTCCGCCGCCGCCGCCGCAACACCCGGAGCCGCTACATGGTCTCGTCCAATCGCCGGGCCGCGATCGAGTTCGTCCTCGATCACCTTGTCTGGTTCATCCTCATCGCCGTGCTGACGGTGTTCTCGCTGACGATCCCGAACTATTTCCAGATCGGCATCTTCGCCAACATCGTCGAGCAATCCACCTTCGTCGGCACGCTGGCGATCGGCCTGTCGCTCCTGATCATCGCCGGCTACATGGACCTCTCGATCGAGTCGGTCATGGCGCTCGCGGCGATGGTGGTCGGCATCCTGTTCGCGAAATCGGGTGTCGGCCTCGGCTTCGGCTTCACGCCGGCCTGGCTGGTGGTGCCGATCTCGCTCGCCATCGCGCTCGCGGTCGGTGCCGCGGTCGGCGCGAGCAACGCCTTCTTCGTCGTCCGGCTGAAGATGAATTCCTTCATCGTCACGCTGGCCGCCTATATCTGGGGCCGCGGCCTCGTCGTCGCGCTCTCGGGCGGCCGCTCGGCGCAGGAACTGCCCGGCGAACTCCGCTTCCTCGCCGTCGAGCGCTTCCTGCAGATCCCGCTGATGGCCTGGATCGCGATTCTCGCGACGCTGGTCTTCGCCTTCATCCTGAACCGCACGCCGTTCGGCCGCCATCTGCTGATGATCGGCGGCAATCCGACCGCCGCCTATCGCGCCGGCATCAAGGTCGACCGCCTGACGGCCACCACCTTCGTGCTCGCCGGCGCCATTGCCGGCCTCGCCGGCTGGCTGCTCGCCATCCGCACCTCGGGCGCGACCGCCAATCTCGGCGTCGGCATGCTGTTCCAGACCTTCGCGGCGGTCGTCATCGGCGGCGTCAGCCTGAAGGGCGGCGTCGGCAGCCTGCCCGGCGTCTATGCCGGCGTGCTGCTGCTCGCCTCGATCCAGACGGCGATCAACCTGATGGGCATGCCCGCGCATTTCACGCAGCTGATCCAGGGCGGCATGGTCCTGGTCGCCGTGCTGCTCGACACCATGAAGCTCAGCATTAGAAAGAGGCTCGCCTGATGAGCACCCAGACCCAACGTCTCGCCGGTCGCACGGCCCTCGTCGTCGGTGGCGCGCGCGGCATTGGCGGCGCGATCGCGGCCCGCTTCGTCGCCGAAGGCGCGCGCGTCGTCATCGCCGACACCGAGGCGGAGGCCGGCCGCGCCTTCGCCGCCGGCCTCGGCGGCGAGGACAAGGTGCGCTTCATCGCGACCGACATCTCCCAGAAGGCCGATGCCGAGCGGGCCGTCGCCGAGGTGGTGACGCATTTCGGCGGCATCGACATCGTCGTGCAGAACGCCGGCATCTATCCCTGGACGCTGATCGAGAACATCGAGCCGGAGGAATGGGACGCGGTGCTGGGCGTCAATCTGCGCGGCACCTTCCTGGTGGCCCGCGCCGCCCTGCCGGCGATGAAGGCCAAGGGCTACGGCCGGATGGTCTTCACCTCGTCGATCACCGGACCGCGCGTCAGCAGCCCCGGCCATGGCCACTACTCGGCCTCCAAGGCGGGCATCAACGGCTTCATCAAGTCGGCGGCGATCGAGTTCGCCGGCTACGGCATCACCGTCAACGGCATCGAGCCGGGCAATATCCTGACCGAGGGCATGAAGGCCGGCCGCAGCGCCGCCTTCATCAAGGGCATGGAGGATTCGATCCCGCTCGGCCGTCTCGGCACGCCGGACGACATCGCCAATGCGGCGCTGTTCCTGGCCTCGGACGAAGCGGCCTACATCACCGGCACGACGATCATCGTCGATGGCGGCCAGACGCTGCCGGAGAGCAAGGATTTCCGCATCACGCCGGGCTGATCGGCCGGCCCGCAAAGTTCAGCCCGCCCCGGCGATGCCGGGGCGGGCTTTTTCTTGGCTCAGGCGATCTCGTCGAGCCGGTCGAGCATCGCCGTCGTCAGCGCGATCTCGTCGGCGTTCACGCCATGCGCCGAGCCCTGGTAGATCCGCGTCGTCACCAGCGCGCCGGCCTTGCTGAAGCGCGTCGCCGACTCCTGGACCCGCTCGATCGGAATGTGGAAGTCGCGCTCGGCGCAGCCGAGCAGGACCGGGGTTCCGTCGAGATCGTCGCCGCCACTCCAGAGCTCGCCGTCGGCGCCGATCAGCCCGCCGCTCAGACCCACCGCGCCGCCATAGCGGCCGGGCTTGCGGGCGACCGATTCGAGCGCCAGGCAGGCGCCCTGCGAGAAGCCGAGCAGCACGATGCGGTCGCGGCCGATGCCCGCCTCGACGATGTCGTCGACGAGGGCGTGCACCACGCTGAGGGCGGAGCCGAGCCAGGGCTCGTTCAGCGCCCGCGGCTCCATGAAGCGCTGCGGATACCAGACCGAGCCCGTCGCCTGCGGGGCGAAATAGGCGACGTCGTCCTGGCCGAGATGGTCGGCGAGGCCGATGATGTCGTCGGCCGAGGCGCCGCGGCCGTGCAGGGTGATGACGGCGCCCCGCGCGCCGGCGAGCGGCGCGCCGGCGCTGAGGATGCGCTGTCCGGAGTGGGGGCCGGAGCCCCGCGTCCTTTCGATGGTCATGGTCATTCCCGTCCTGTCGTCAGAGCGGCTTCAGATTGTCTTCGATCGACTGGCGCCGGCCCTCGAGGAAGGGCGGCAGCGACAGATGCTCGCCGAGCGTCTCCATCGGTTCGTCGGCGGTGAAGCCGGGGATATCCGTGGCGATCTCGAACAGCACGCCGTTCGGCTCGCGGAAATAGAGCGAACGGAAGTAGTAGCGCTCGACCTCGCCGCTCGAGCCGATGCGGAAATCGCGCACCCGCTCGGCCCAGAGCCGCAGGCTGTCATAGTCCGGCGTGCGGAAGGCGACATGGTGCACGCCGCCCGCGCCCTCGCGCGCCGTCGGCGCGTCCGGCTCGACCACGACATGCAGTTCCGCCTGCGGACCGCCATTGCCCATCTGGTAGACATGGACATGGTTGTTCGAGATGGCGCTCTGCGGATAGTCGCGCACCTTCTTCATGTGCATGACGCGGGTCAGCACCATCTCCGTCGGCGCCAGGTCGCGCACGCTCATCATGATCGGGCCGAGGCCGAGGATCTGATGCTCGGCCGGCACGGTGCTGCGCTCCCAGGGATGGGCGGCGGTGACCGGGCCGTTGTCGACGAGCGACAGGCGCTGGCCTTCCGGATCCTCGAAGACGAGGCCCTGGCGGCCGCCGAGATCGGTGACGTCGCCCGCCTTCACGCCATTGGCGCGCAGGTGGTCGCGCCACCAGCCGAGGCTGTTGCCGTCGACGCGGAAGCCGGTGCGGACGACCGAATGCGTGCCGCGCCGTGCCGGACCGACCGGCCAGTCGAAGAAGGTGATGTCCGAGCCCGGGGTCGCTTCGCCGTCGCCATAGAAGAGGTGGTAGGCGCTGGTGTCGTCCTGGTTGACGGTCTTCTTGACCAGGCGCAGGCCGAGAACCTTCGTGTAGAAGGCGAGATTGCCCGGCGCGTCGGCCGTGATCGCGGTGAGGTGGTGGAAACCACCGAGCTGCAGGTCCATGACGTTCTCTCCAGTGAGTGCGTTGGCCTGAAAATGGCTTTCTGCGGCGGAAACTCAATCGCCCGCGCCAGAATAAGGCTGTCTCCGGAGAATGGACAATCGCGGCGTGTCGTCCCCGGAATGTCGCCTTCCTTAGAACAAGTAAAAGTTCGGCTGTGCCGTAGGGGTATTCCCTGTATCGGATCGGCCCTGCAAAGAAGTTCTGGACGTTCGTCCAGTCCCGACGCATTTTGCGTGCACGAGGCGCCGCGAGTCGATAAGGGACTTAAATATCTCAGATATGATGAGCGTCCTCGTCCGGGAACGGGCTCATTCTTGGGATGGAAGCAGCTCGCGACGGCCGGCACGGAGGGGTGCACGGCCGCCGGTCAAGCAAGAGAACGTCTAGGGAGGATACAACATGGCGAAGCTCATTCGGCAGCTTCTGGCGACGACGATCGCCGTCGGCGCGCTGGCAACCGCGGCGCATGCCGCCGGTCCCGAGATCGTCTCGGGTCCGAGCAACGACCCCAACTGCTTCAAGCCGTGGACGGCGGATACCAAGTTCTTCCAGTTTCCGAAGAAGGAAGGTCCGTACCGCGTCGCGCTTGCCAACGGCTTCATCGGCAATACCTGGCGCATCCAGATGATCCAGACCGCCAAGGCCTATGCCGAGCAGCCTGACGTCAAGGCGAAGCTGAAGGAGTTCAAGGTCGTCTCGACCGGTGACGACGTCGCGGCGCAGATCGCCGCCGTCGATAACTTCATCAACTCCGGCTACGACGCCATCGTCGTCAACGCCCAGAACCCGACTTCCTTCAAGCCGGTGATCAAGCGCGCCAAGGCGGCCGGCGTCGTGCTCGTCGCCTTCGACAACACGCTCGACACCGACGAGGCGATCAACGTCAACGTCAGCCAGAAGGGCCTCGGCGAGCTCTGGGGCCAGTGGATGGTCGATCACCTGCCCGAGGGCGGCAAGCTGCTCGAAGTGCGCGGCGTGACCGGCACCTCGGTCGACCGCGACCGCCACGAGGGCATCCAGGAAGTGCTCGCCAAGTCCGGCAAGCCCTTCGAGACCGTCGAGGTCATCGGCCGCTGGGATGATGGCACCGCGCAGAAGGTGGCGGCCGACGCCATCGCCGTGCACAAGAAGTTCGATGGCGTCACCGTGCAGGGCGGCTCGACCGGTACGGTCCGCGCGCTCATGGATGCCGGTCATGCCTTCGTGCCCGTCGGCGGCGAGACCGAGAACGGCTTCCGCAAGCTCTGCGCCGAGCATACGGGCGACGGCCTGAAATGCGTCTCGGCCGGCTCCGGCCCGGCCCAGGTCGCGGTCGCCATCAAGACGGCGATCGAGGCGCTGGAAGGCAATGTCGTGCCGCAGTCGATCGAGCTGCCGCTCGCCATCGACAAGGATCCGGACTTCAAGGACGGCGTGAACTTCTACTCCAAGGAATCCGACAATTTCTTCGTCGGCAACTCCTTCCCGAGCTGTGGCATCAACTTCACGGCCCAGGAAATCATGGGTCAGAGCAAGGACGACAAGTAGGTCTTCCCACGACATCGACCGGCGGGCCCCTGCGGCCCGCCGGTTTTGTCTATTCTCCAATGCTGCGGGTCTCTCCTTGTCCGACCGGAAGCCTTTTCTCGAACTGAAGCGCATCTCGAAGCGCTATGGCGGCGTCGCCGCGCTCACGGAAGTCGATTTTTCCGTCTATCCCGGCGAGATCCAGGCCGTGCTGGGAGAAAACGGCGCCGGCAAGTCGACGCTGATCAAGATCGCTTCGGGCGTCACCGATCCGAGCGAGGGCGAGGTCCTGATCGAGGGCCGCCCGGTCCGGTTCCGTACCCCGACCGAGGCAATGCGGGCCGGCGTGGTCTGCGTGTTCCAGGAATTGTCGCTGCTGCCGGAGCTCACCGTCGCCGACAACCTCTCCATCGTCGACCCGCCGAAATGGGGCGGCATGATCGATGCCGGCGCCCAGCGCGCCCGTGCCCGCGCGCTCCTAAAGCGCGTCGGCTGCGAGGACGTGCATCCGCTCGAGCTGGTGCGCGACCTGCCGCTGTCGCGCCGGCAGATGGTCGAGATCGCCAAGGCGCTCGGCCGTGATCCGCGCATCCTGATCCTCGACGAGGCGACCTCGGCGCTGACCGCCGACGATGTCGAGCGCGTCTATGCGATCATCCGCGAGCTGAAGGCATCCGGCGTCGGCATTCTCTATGTCTCGCACCGCATGCGCGAGATCGAGGCGCTGGCCGACACCGCGACGGTTTTCCGCAACGGCCGCCGGATCGAGACCTTCAACAAGGGCGAGCGCTCGGTCGATGCGATCATCGAGATGATGATCGGCCGCGAGGTGACGCATCAATATCCCGACAAGCCGGCGCCGAAGCCCGATGCGCCGGTGGCCCTCAAGGCCGCCAATCTCACCTGGGGCCGCGAGATCCAGGACGTTTCCTTCGAGCTGAAGCGCGGCGAGATCGTCGGCCTTGGCGGACTGGACGGCCAGGGGCAGCGCGAATTGCTGCTCGGCCTGTTCGGCGTGCTGAAGGGGATGTCCGGCAGCGTCGCCGTCGACGGCAAGCCGATCGCGCTCAACGGTCCGCGCAAGGCGATGCACGCGCCGCTGCCGATGGCGCTGATCCCCGAGGATCGCAAGACCGAGGGGCTGATGCTGCCGATGAGCGTCCGGGACAACATGACGCTCGCCGCACTGCCGCGCCTGCTCGGCCGCTTCGGCATCGACGCCGACAAGGAGAACCCCGCCGTCAACGTCATGGTCGAGCGGCTGCGCGTGAAGACGCCCGATCTCGACGCGCCGGTCTCGGCGCTTTCGGGCGGCAACCAGCAGAAGGTCGTCCTGGCCAAGTGGCTGATGACGGCGCCCGGCATCATCCTCCTGAACGATCCGACGCGCGGCATCGACGTTGGCACCAAGCAGGAGATCTACCGGCTGATGCGCGAGCTGGCGAACCAGGGGGCTGCGATCCTGTTCTATTCGACCGATTACGCCGAATTGATCGGCTGCTGCGACCGCGTGCTCGTCGTCTATGACGGCCGCATCCGGCGCGAGCTCGCCGGCGCGGCGCTCAACGAGCGCAACCTGCTGCAGAGCGCCCTCAACATCGACGCCGCGGAGAAGGCGGCATGAGCGCGGGCGCGATGAGCAACGGGCGGTACTGGATCGCCCACAATGCGGGCGTGCTGACGGCGGTCGTGCTGTTTGCCGTGATGTTCACCCTCTATGTCTCCAACCACAGCGCCGGCCTGACGCCGGCCGTCGCCACCACGGCGGCGAACAAGGCGGTGCTGCTCGCCCTCGTCGCCATGGCGCAGACGCTTCCCGTCCTGACGCGCGGCCTCGACCTCTCGGTCGGCATGGTGTTCGTGATGACCAACTGCATCGCCTCGGCGATCGTGGTCGGCACCATCGGCGAGGGGCTCGTCGGCATCGTCGCCGTGCTCGCCATCGGCGCGCTCGCCGGCTTCATCAACGGCGCCATCGTCGTCTGGGGCCGGCTGCAGCCGATCATCACGACGCTGGCGACCGGGGCGGTCTATTATGGCATCGCGCTGTTCATCCGGCCGAGCCCGGGCGGCGACGTGCAGTCGGACATCGCCGACCTCTTGACCGGCCAGGTATTCGGCGTGGTGCCGGCGGCGCTGGTCGTGCTCGCCGCCGTCGTGCTCGTGGTCTGGATCCCGTATCGCCGCTCCGTGCTCGGGCGCGCCGCCTATGCGGTCGGCTCGAACGAGCAGGCGGCCTACATGTCGGGCGTGCCGGTACAGCGGGCGAAGCTGCTCGCCTATACGCTCGCCGGCCTTCTCGCCTCGGTCGGCGGGCTGATGCTGACCTTCAACACCTATTCGGGCGAGGCCTCGGCGCCGATCGCCGGCTCCTACACGCTGAACTCGATCGCGGCCGTCGTCATCGGCGGTACCTCGCTGTTCGGCGGCTGGGGCTCGGCCATCGGCTCGATCTTCGGCGCCTTCGTGCTCCGGACGATCGAAGACCTCCTGTTCGTCTTCGACCTGCCGCCGCTGTGGCAGCCGCTGTTTCAGGGCGTCGTGCTGCTCGCTGCCGTCAGCCTCGGCGCCTTCCGCATCCTGCGCGTCCGCAACCGTCTGGAGCTGTTCACGTGACCGGCGTCGATACGGGGGCCGCAAGGGGCCCGAGCCTGGCCGGCCGCCTCGGCGTCGATCGCTCGGTGGCGATCGCCTTCGGCTGCATCCTGCTGATCCTCGCCGCCGGCGCGCTCTATTCGCCGGCCTTCCTGTCGCCGGAATATCTGCTGCAGCAGCTGCAGGTCGGCGCCTTCCTCGGGATCATCGCGTCCGGCGCGATGATGGTGATCCTGCTCGGCCATATCGACCTGTCGATTCCCTGGGTGGTGACGCTCGGCGCGATGATGGCGACCGCCATGGTCGGCTGGGGCGGGGCGGCGGGCGTCTGGCTATGCATTCCCTTCGGCGTGCTCTGCGGCGCCTTCATCGGCACGCTGAACGGCCTCGGCGTCGCCTATCTGCGCCTGCCGTCGATGATCTTCACGCTCGGCATGAACGCCGTCGTGCAGGGCCTGATGGTGCTGCACACCGGCGGTTTCGCGCCGCAGGACCAGGCGACCAAGGCGATGCATTTCCTTGCCGTGCAGCGCAGCCTGTTCGGCATCCCGAACGCGTTGTTCGTCTGGGCGCTGGTCGGGTTCTTCGTCATCTACGTGCTGAAGCGCACGGCGTTCGGCCGCGCCGTCTACGCGGTCGGAAACCGCGAGTCCGCCGCCTATCTCTCCGGCGTCAACACCAACCGCGTGTTGATCGGCTGCTTCGCCTTCTCCGGCGCCATGGCCGCCTTCGCCGGGGTGCTGCTCGCCGGCTATTCCAACAAGGCCTACCAGAACATGGGCGACGCCTATCTGCTGCCGGCGATCGCGGCGGTGGTGCTCGGCGGCACCAATATTCTCGGCGGGCGCGGCAACTATCTCGGCACCATCGCCGGCGTCATCCTGATCACGCTGCTGCAGTCGATCCTGTCGGTGATGCAGATGCCGGAGGCCGGTCGCCAGGTGATCTATGGCTGCGTCATCATCGTGATGCTGCTGATCTATGGGCGTGGGGCGAAGGCGCGGAGCTGACCCCAGCCCAATATTGTTGAGCCGGCTCGGGCGGAACGGCGGGTTTCGCCCGAAAGATGCCGCCTTCGGAGCGTCGTATCCTCGTCGCCGTCGGGCAGGCGGTGTCTAGCGGAGCGCCGTGCATGGGGTCGACGAAGTTTCTCTGGGGCGCGGCGAGCGCCGCCTATCAGGTCGAAGGGGCCTGGCAGGCCGACGGCAAGGGCCTGTCGAACTGGGACATCTACACCAACGTCTACCGGGCGACGGAGCCGGTCACCGGCAAGCAGGAAACCGGCAACATCGCGATCAACGCCTATGATCGCGAGCAATATCTCCAAGACATCGCGCTGATGCGACAGCTCGGGCTCAACTGCTACCGCTTCTCGCTCTGCTGGTCGCGGTTGCTGCCGGATGGCGTCGGGAAGGTCAACGAGGCCGGTGTCGCCCATTACCAGCAATTCGTCGTCGACCTGCTCGAGGCCGGGATCGAGCCTGTCGTCACGCTCTATCACTGGGACCTGCCGCGGGCGCTCGACGACCGCGGCGGCTGGTACAATCCGGAATCGGTCGCCTGGTTCCGCCACTATGCGAGCCTGGTGCGCGAGACGCTCGGGCCCAAGGTGACGAAGTTCATCACCTTCAACGAGCCGTTCATCGATCTCTTCCTGATCGAGCCGATGGTCGAGAACATCAAGACGGGGATCGGCGATCCCTTCGCCATCACCGATGCGCAATATGGCCGCCAGGCGGTCGCGCTGCATCACTGGCTGCTCGCCAACGCGCAGGTGATCGGCGACTACCGCGCCGCCGGCTATCGCGGCGAGGTCGGCGTGGCGCTGCCGCTGATGCCGACCATTCCCGAGAACCCGGGCAAGTCGGACGACATCCTCTCGGCCGCCCTCGGCGATGCGGTGATCAACCGCTGGTGCCTCGATGCGCTGTTCAGGGGGCGCTATCCGGTGGAGGTGATGAACTCGATCCAGGCGCTCAATCCCGAGTTCACGGTCACGGAAGCCGATCTGGCGGTTCTCGCGGCCAACAAGCCGGATTTCCTCGGCGTCAATTTCTACGCGCCGGCCTATGTCCGCCATGATCCGCGCATGCCGCTCGGCATCAACTGGATGGAGACCAACCCGGATCCGGCGCCGGCCGCCTTCAACGGCCCGGTCCGGCCGGATTATCTGCGCCGGCTGCTCGAACGCATCCGCGACGAATACGACAACCCGCCGGTCTACATCACCGAGAACGGCGCCGGCTTCGGCCCGGTCGACGAGGTCGTCGACGGCGACACGGTCAACGATCCGCGCCGCGCCAACTATATCCGCCGCCATGTCGAGGCGGCGCTGAAGGCGCGCGAGAGCGGCGTCGACCTGCGCGGCTACATGGTGTGGAGCCTGTTCGACAATTTCGAATGGCTGCAGGGCTATGGTCGCCGCTTCGGCCTCGTGCATGTCGATTTCGACAGCCAGAAGCGGACGCCGAAGCGGAGCTTCGAGGCCTATCGCGAGCTGATCGCGCGGGGCGTCGAGCCGGTCGGCGACTGATCGTGGACCGTCCCGCGTCGATGCCTGCGAGGCGGTGTCGGACCACGCCGGACCGCTCCGCCGGGCGGTGCGCTCGATTCCGCCGCAGGGCGGTTTGTGGACAGCCATGCCCGCACCGGATAAAAGGCGCTGTCAGAAACAGGATGGAGCAGAGGTCCGCCTGCGTCCCCGGGCGCCGGATCACGCACACATGACAAAGCCCCAGGCTCAATCGCTTCCCAAGACGCCGCTGCCTCCGGAAGACGGCAAGCTCAACCTACGGCGCTGGGGCGATTTCTACCGTGCAATCGTCAACAACGACGAGGGCACGATCGGTGTCGTGGCGCGCATCCTGCGCGCCAATTTCCGCGATCACCGCAAGGGCTACCTGATCTCGTTCCTCTTCCTGTTCGTCGTGGCGGCGATGACGTCGCTGTCGGCATGGATCATGCGCGACGTCGTCAACCAGATCTTCGTGGCGCAGAACGTCCAGATGCTCTGGGTGCTGTCGTTCGGCGTGATGGCGATCTTCATCGTCAAGGGCTTCGCCACCTACGGGCAGATCGTCATCCAGAGCCGGATCGGCAACCGCATCGTCGCGGAGAACCAGAAGCGCTTCTACGACCGCTGCCTGAAGTTCGGCCTCGATTTCTACAATGATCGCGCCTCGAGCGAGCTGATCATGTCGATCTCGGCCGGCTCCAACGCGATCCGCTCGATTCTCGACACCATCGTCCTCAGCCTCGGCCGCGACCTCGTCACGCTGATCGGCCTGATCTTCGTCATGGTCTACCAGGCGCCGCTGATGTCGATCGTGGCTCTGCTGGTGGCCCCGATCGCCATCTTCTTCGTCGGCGGCCTGATCAAGCGGATTCGCCAGATCGCCAAGGCGGAATTCGCCTCGAATACGCAGATCATCTCGATCATCCAGGAGACGGTGCAGGGTGCCAAGATGGTCAAGGCCTTCGGCCTCGGCGATCATATGCGCGGCCGCATGACGGATGCCGTCTCGTCGGTCGAGCGGCGCGCCAACAAGATGGCGCAGCTGCAGGCCCGCACCAGCCCGCTGATGGAATCGCTCGGCGGCATCTCGATCGGCATCGTCATCCTCTATGCCGGCTGGAGCACGATCTCCTCCGGCAAGACGCCGGGCGAGTTCATGTCGTTCATCACGGCGCTGCTGCTCGCCTACGAGCCCGCCAAGCGGCTGGCGCGCATGAATGTCGGCATTGCCGAGAGCCTGATCCCGGTGCGTGCGCTGTTCAACATCCTCGACCATCCGCAGAGCATCACCGAGCGCGATGACCATCCGCCGCTCAAGCTGACCCGCGGCAAGATCGAGCTCGACGACGTCAGCTTCGGCTATCGCAAGAAGGAGCAGGTGCTGAAGGGCATCAGCCTTTCGGTCGATCACGGCCAGCGCCTGGCGCTTGTCGGCCCGTCGGGCGGCGGCAAGTCGACCATCCTGTCGCTGATCCAGCGCTTCTACGATGTCGAGAAGGGCGCGGTGAAGATCGACGGCCAGGACATCCGCACCGTCTCGGTCGCCTCGCTCCGGCACGAGATCGCCTTCGTCAGCCAGGATGTGTTCCTGTTCTCCGGCACGGTCGCCGACAACATCCGCATCGGCCGGCTGGATGCGACCGACGCGGAGGTCGAGGAGGCGGCGCGCGATGCCTTCGCCTATGACTTCATCCAGAGCCTGCCGAAGGGCTTCCAGAGCCATGTCGGCGAAAACGGCGTGCAGTTGTCGGGTGGCCAGCGCCAGCGCGTCGCGATCGCCCGAGCGATCCTGAAGAACGCGCCGATCCTGCTGCTCGACGAGGCCACCTCGGCGCTCGATTCGGAATCCGAGCACATGATCCAGATCGCGCTCGACAAGCTGGTCGAGGGTCGCACGACGATCGTCATCGCCCACCGCCTCGCCACCATCCTGAACGCCGACAAGATCGCCGTGATCGAGCGCGGACAGGTCGTCGAGGTCGGCACGCATCCCGAGCTCGTCCAGCTCGGCGGCGTCTACGAGAAGCTCTACCGCTACCAGTTCGACGAGGGCGTGGCGGAACGGGAGAGCGCGCAGGCCGCCCACGGCTGAGCCCGCCCTTCGCGGCAAATCCCAGGTACAAAAAAAGGCCCTCCCCGGCGGGGAGGGCCTCTTCGTTTGAGCGGCTTGCGCCGGGCCTCAGAGCAGGCCGCGGCCGGCCAGGTTGCGCATCAGCGCGGCGGTGCCGAAGGTCCAGGGCTCGGCGTCGGGGCAGAGCACGACGCGGTTCGACAGCTTGCCGAGCTTCGGCGCGCTGATCGTGACGATGTCGCCGACCTTGTGGGTGAAGCCCTGGCCGGGGCCGTCGCGGTCCTGCACCGGCGCGAACATGGTGCCGAGATAGAGCACGAAGCCGTCCGGATACTGGTGGTTCTTGCCGACCGTCTGCTTGACCAGATCTTCCGGGTCGCGGCTGATCTTCGACATGGCGCTGGAACCGTCCATGCGGAAGCCGTCGGCCTCGCCGTCGACCGTCAGGCGAACCTCGGTCTGGCGCACGTCGTCGAGCGAGAAGCCGCCGTCGAACAGGCGGATCATCGGGCCGATCGAGGCGCTGGCGTTGTTGTCCTTGGCCTTCGACAGAAGCAGGGCGGAGCGACCCTCGACGTCGCGCAGGTTGACGTCGTTACCGAGCGTCGCGCCGACGATCTTGCCGGCCGAGGAAACGACGAGCACGACTTCCGGCTCGGGGTTGTTCCAGGTCGAAATCGGGTGGATGCCGATCTCGGAGAGATGGCCGACCGCCGACATCGGCTGCGCCTTCGAGAAGATCTCGGCGTCCGGGCCGATGCCGACCTCGAGATACTGGGACCACATGCCCCGCTCGATCAGCAGCTTCTTCAGCGCCATCGCCTGCTCGGAGCCGGGGCGCAGCGCCGCGAGATCGTCGCCGATGGTGGCGTTGATCTCGGCGCGGATGGCATTGGCGCGCTCGGGCAGGCCGCGGGCCTGCTCCTCGATGACGCGCTCGAGCATCGAGACGACGAAGGTGACGCCGGCGGCCTTGACGGCCTGCAGGTCGATCGGGGCGATCAGGTAGGGCTTCGTGCTATCGCGCGCGGCGAGCGGCGTGTTGGCGAGGATCTCCTCGAAGCTGCCGATCGGCACACCGTCGGCGGTCGCGGCGACACGGGCCGGATCCTGCGCCTCGCAGAGGTCGCGCATGGTGACGACCGAGGCGGTGATGTCGATCAGCTGGCCGTCGCGCAGCGCCACGACGGACGGGCCGTCGACGTCGGGACGGAAGACGCGGCCGACCAGCGTCGCGGCCTCCGCATCCTCGGGCAGCGCAAAGCGGGCGGCGGTGTCGAGCGGCATGTAGCGGTCTCCGGGATTGTCGGCGCGGGGCCGGGCGTTGAAAGCGGCGCACCCGTTATAGCCGCTGAGCCGCGATAGGCCAGATCCCTGTTGCTTTTCGTCCGACGAAGCCCTTCCAATGCCGCCGATCCCCACGGTCGGAGCAGGGCGGCGTCATGGAAATCGACATTCTCGAGGTCAAGGCGGAGCTCGTGGACGCGTTCGCGCGCTATGAGCAGGCGCTGGTCGGCAACGACGTCGCCGTCCTCGACGAACTGTTCCTCGACCGGCCGACGACGATCCGCTACGGCGCGACCGAGAATCTCTACGGCTATGCCGCGATCATGGCCTTCCGTTCGGGCCGTCCGTCGGCGGGGCTCGCCCGCACGCTGGAGCGGACGGTGATCACCACCTATGGCCGCGACTTCGGCACGGCGTCGACCCTGTTCCGCCGGCCCGGGGCGCCGGGACGGATCGGGCGGCAGACGCAGAGTTGGGTTCGGACGCCCGCCGGATGGCGCGTCGTCGCGGCGCATGTCAGCGTCATCGACGATCCCGATGCCGGTCCGGCGCGCTAGATGCAGCCGACGTAGTCGCGGGCGGCGCGGGCGCGGGCCTGGATGGTGCGGGCGCGGTTCTGCAGGTAGCGGGTCGGCTTGGCGGGGTTGCGGGTGATCGGGTTCGGCAGCGCGGCGGTCAGAAGCGCCGCCTCGCGGGCCGTCAGCTTGGAGGCCGGCTTCTTGAAATAGTGCTGCGCCGCCGCCTCGGCGCCGAACAGGCCGGGCCCCCATTCGGCGATGTTCAGGTAGATTTCCATCACCCGCCGCTTCGACAGCACGAAATCGAGATAATAGGCGAGCGGGATCTCGAGGCCCTTGCGGATATAGGAGCGCGACGGCCACAGGAAGAGGTTCTTCGCGGTCTGCATGGCGATGGTGCTGGCGCCGCGCGATGGTCCGCCCTCGCGGTCCAGAACGTCGTTGAGCGCGTTCCAGTCGACGCCCGAATGGCTGCAGTACTGGCCGTCCTCGGTCATCACGATGGAATTGACGAGCGCCGGCGCGATATTCTCGATCGGCGTCCAGTCGCGCGTCATGCCTTTGCCGGTCAGGCCGGACCAGAGCATCAGCGTCGAGACGGGTGGCACGACGGAGTAGACCGGCGTCAGAACCAGCGGCAGGGCGACGATGATGGCGAACACTTTGGCGATACCTGCGATCATGCCCTTGCGGGCTGCAAATGGTCGGGAAAGAGCGGCCGGCAATCGGAGGCTCATGCGACATCCTGTGCTGGTCGGTGCGGGACCGGTTCGACGGCGAGCTTGCGGAGAAAGGCGCTGAGCAGACGGAAATCGGCCTCGCGGCTGGAGCCCTTGCGCCAGGCCAGGCCGAGCGAGCGGCGCGCCGGTGCGCCGGACAATTCCGCGAGGCGGATGTCCGTGCCCGACAGGATGCCCGCCTCGACGGCGATGCGCGGCAGGAAGGTGATGCCGAGGCGGTTATCCACCATGTGGACCAGCGTCGTCAGGCTGGAGGCACGGATCTCCTCGTCCTGGCGATCGGCGAGGCCCGGGGCGACGGCTCGGATGTGGTCGCGCAGGCAATGCCCGTCCTCCAGCAGCAGCAGCGTCTCGCTGGTCAGCTCCTCGCGCTGCACGCTGGCACGGCCGGCGAGCCGATGATGCTCGTCGACCGCGAGCAGCAGCGTGTCCTCCGCGATGATCTCGGTCGCGAGGCCCTCGGTCTGGGCGGGAAAGGCGAGCAGGCAGATGTCGAGGCGCCCGGCGCGCAGGTCGTCGAGCAGCGTCCGCGTCAGGTCCTCGCGCAGATGCAGGCGGAGGTCCGGATAGGCACGGCGGAGGTCCGGCAGGGCGCGCGGCAGGAAATAGGGCGCGATCGACGGGATGACGCCGAGCCGGATGCGGCCGGAGAGCGGCACCTGGCTGGCGCGGGCGGCATCGACCATCTCGCGCGCATCGACGAGCAGCGCCTTCATCCGCCGCACCGTCTCCTCGCCGGCCGGCGTCAGCGACAGCGACCGGTTGGAACGATCGACCAGGCTGACGCCGATGATTTCCTCGAGCTGGCGGATGGCATCGGAGAGCGTCGATTGCGTTACATGCGAGGCCGCCGCCGCGCGGCTGAACGAGCCGGTTTCGGCGAGCGCGACGAAATACTGCATCTGGCGGAGCGTGGGCAACGACGACATGGTTCTGCTATAGCCGCCGACCGATTGCACGACAATCGGGATTTCCGATGCTGTGGTTCGGTTATTACGATTTGACCGAACGGCCCGCGCATGACATCTCTTCGCGCATGCAGCAGTGCATCTATCATTCTGAATGCATTGCAATATTCCAGCGACAGGAGAGTCTCATGCTCGGCATCGGCGACAAGCTTCCCGAATTCTCGGTGACCGGCGTCAAGCCCGGTTTCAACCACCACGAGGAGAACGGCGAGAGCGCGTTCGAGACGATCACCGCCGCGAGCTTCCCGGGCAAGTGGAAGGTCATCTTCTTCTACCCGAAGGACTTCACTTTCGTCTGCCCGACCGAGATCGCCGAGTTCGCCCGCCTCGCCGGCGACTTCGAGGATCGCGATGCGGTCGTGCTCGGCGGCTCGACCGACAACGAGTTCGTCAAGCTGGCCTGGCGCCGTGACCACAAGGACCTGGACCGGCTGCCGATCTGGAACTTCGCCGACACCAACGGCTCGCTGGTCGACGGCCTCGGCGTGCGTTCGCCGGACGGCGTCGCCTACCGCGTGACCTACATCGTCGACCCCGAGGGCACGATCCAGCACAGCTACGCGACCAACCTCAATGTCGGCCGCAACCCGAA
>JAEWAD010000022.1 GCA_023391905.1 Pseudomonadota bacterium
CTTCGCGCAAGCGAAGCCTCGAAGGAGGATCCAGCGGAGTGACGGGCTGAAAACAAGGTTCGGACGCGCCGCGAGGGCCGCCCCGATCAGGGTATTACCTGGACCCTCCTTCGAGGCCCGGCTGTGCCGGGCACCTCAGGATGATGGTCGCGGATGAGGAACATGGACGGCCTGCCATCTGTTCCGCCCTCTGCCTCAGTTGGCGTCGAAGATCCGGTCGCCCTGCTCGTCGATGATCTGCTTGCCCTTGACGATGGCGAAGTCGGCGGCGGCGTCGCGGCTCGTGTGCGAATCGACGCGCACGAAGCGGTACGACTTCTCCACGCCGTCGATCGTTTTCTCGATGAAGCCGGCGGTCTTGTACTGGCCACCCTCGGAGAACGGGGCGGGGCGGATGTTGTAACCCTTGTACTCGGTCGCCTCGCTCTTGGCCTCGGCGGCGCTGGAGCCGCCGCCACCGCCGAACAGCTTCTTCAGGAACGACATGATGGACCCTCTGATTGATGATGTGACCGACGCTTAGCGCGATCCCTCGCCGAGGTCGAGGTCGGCGAGCCGCAGTGCGAAGGCGGAAGGCGCGAGGGCTGGCACGACGAGATCGTCGGCGCTCCACGGCGTGATCGATTGATAGCGCCCGTCGGCGGGATCGCGATGGACGTGGATGGTGTTCGTGGTGGCGTCGATCACCCAGAGCTCGCGAATGCCGAAATGGGCGTAGACGAGGGCCTTCGGGCCGAGATCGAAGCCGAGCGACGAGTCCGACAGCTCCACGGCGAGCAGGATGTTCTCGGCCCGGATATCCGCGATGGCCAGTGAGCGGGGAAAGACGAGGAAGTCCGGCTCGAGATAGGTGTCTTGTGAAAGGCGGAAGGTCGTCTCGGGAATGAAGACAGTATCGGCCGGATGTTGGCGACCCCAGCGGAGGTTAATTGCGAGCTTCAGCACCTCATGCCGGCTGCCCTTGGGATTCATCGGAATGAGCTCCCCCCCGATCAGCTCCACCCGTTCTTCCGCGCGCAGCAGGCCGACCTCGCTCATGCGTTCGACCTCCTTCACCGTGAAGCCACGGCGGGGGAGGCCGGCATTTTCGATGATGGCGCGCACGTTCATGCGGCCATAATAGAGCAAAGGTGCCATTCTCGCGAGCCGGACTGCGGGCGAGCATCGCCCGGGACGGCGCTGCTGCATGGCTGGTCTGTGCCGGAGGGCTGGCCCGGATGGCGGGATCCTGCTAGGAAGCCGGCGCTGGCCCCGCTGGCCATGCCGTAAGCGTCTCACGTCAGGCAACGCATCCAACCCGGTTCTCTCGGTACCGGAGCGATGCGAACGAGCTGCCCATGGCGACCGACGAACCTTTCCCGAAAAGAACGCTTATGTCTACGCAATCCACCGCCGCGCGCTTTCGGCTGCCGGCGCGACATGCCGCCATCGTCATGCCCTTCGTGCTGTCGGTGATCATGACCTTCGTGGTCTCTGCCATTTCCACGCTCCGGAGCCTCGGCCTTTCGTCCGAATTCCTGTCGACCTGGCCGGTCGCCTGGGGCCTCTCCTGGCTGGTGGCGTTTCCCACCCTGTTGGCCGTCCTGCCGGTGGTGCGCCGTATCGTCGGCCTCGTCGTGGCGCCGCCGCGCTAATCCAGAAACGAAAAAGGGCGGCCGAAGCCGCCCTTTTTTGATGGAAACGATCGATCCCGACTAGTTGTCCAGGAACGAGCGCAGCTTGCGCGAGCGGCTCGGGTGCTTGAGCTTGCGCAGCGCCTTCGCCTCGATCTGGCGGATGCGCTCGCGCGTCACCGAGAACTGCTGGCCGACTTCTTCCAGCGTGTGGTCGGTGTTCATGCCGATGCCGAAGCGCATGCGAAGCACGCGTTCTTCGCGCGGCGTGAGCGACGCCAGGACGCGCGTCGTCGTTTCGCGCAGGTTCGACTGGATCGCCGCGTCGATCGGCAGGATCGCCATCTTGTCCTCGATGAAGTCGCCGAGGTGCGAATCCTCTTCGTCGCCGATCGGCGTTTCGAGCGAGATCGGCTCCTTGGCGATCTTCAGGACCTTGCGCACCTTCTCGAGCGGCATGGCCAGCTTCTCGGCCAGTTCTTCCGGGGTCGGCTCGCGGCCGATCTCGTGCAGCATCTGGCGCGAGGTGCGGACGATCTTGTTGATCGTCTCGATCATGTGCACCGGGATGCGGATCGTGCGGGCCTGGTCGGCGATCGAGCGGGTGATCGCCTGGCGGATCCACCAGGTGGCGTAGGTCGAGAACTTGTAGCCGCGGCGGTATTCGAACTTATCGACGGCCTTCATCAGGCCGATATTGCCTTCCTGGATCAGGTCGAGGAACTGCAGGCCGCGGTTCGTGTACTTCTTGGCGATCGAAATGACGAGGCGGAGGTTGGCCTCGACCATTTCCTTCTTGGCCTGGCGGGCTTCCTTCTCGCCCTTCTGCACCATGTGCACGATGCGGCGATATTCGGTGATCTCCAGGCCTGTCTCGGTGGCGAGGCTCTGGATTTCGCCGCGCAGCTCGCGGATCCGGTCCTTGCCGTTGGTGACGAAGTCCTTCCAGCCGCGGCCGCCGAGATTGGCGACGCGACGCAGCCAATTCGGATCGAGCTCCGAGCCCTGGTACTCGCGCAGGAACTCCTCGCGGCTGACGCGATAGCTCTCGGCCAGGCGCAGCAGCTTGCCCTCGGAGCTGACGAGGCTCTTGTTGATGGCGTAGAGCTGCTCGACCAGCGAATCGATGCGGTTCTGGTTGAGCGAGAGCGACTTGACCTCGAGGATCAGGTCGTCCTTCAGCTTCTTGTAGCGGCGCTCCTGCGAGGGCGACAGCGTCTCGTTCTTCAGGCGGCCCTCGACCAGCTGGTCCTGCAGCCGGCGCAGCTTCTTGTAGTTCTCGGCGACGTTCTCGAAGGTCTCGACGACCTTCGGCTTCAGCTCGGCCTCCATGGCGGCGAGCGACATGTTGTTCTCCATGTCGTCTTCGTCGTCGCCGTCGCCATCGGGCTGCGGCGGCATGGGGGCCTCTGCTTCCTCGTCCTCGGCGCCTTCCTCGAACGGCACGCCGCCCGGGCCTGCCATCGGCGCATTCTTCGCCTCGGGACCGGCATAGGTCGCCTCGAGGTCGATGATGTCGCGCAGCAGGATCTTGCCTTCGGCGAGCTCGTCCTTCCAGATGATGATGGCCTGGAAGGTGAGGGGGCTCTCGCAGAGCCCGGCGATCATGGTCTCGCGGCCGGCCTCGATGCGCTTGGCGATGGCGATTTCGCCCTCGCGCGACAGCAGTTCGACCGAGCCCATCTCGCGCAGATACATGCGGACGGGGTCGTCGGTGCGGTCGGTCGGCTCCTTGGTCGTCGTCGAGCGGGCGACGGCGGTGCCGGTCGATTCGGCGAGCTCGCCGGCTTCCTCGTCGTCGGAGCCCGGCTCTTCGGCCTCCTCGACCTCGTCGGCCTCGATGACGTTGATGCCCATTTCCGAGAGCATCGAGAGGATGTCCTCGATCTGCTCGGAACCGACCTGCTCGGAAGGAAGGACCGAATTCAGCTCTTCATAGGTGACGAAGCCGCGCTTTTTCGCGACCTTGATCATCCGCTTGACGGCGGCATCGGAGAGGTCCAGAAGCGGACCGTCCTGCGGCTCGGCCTGAGCGTCCTGGGCCTCTTCGTTTTCCTGAACCTTGGTCGCCATTCTGTTCTCCGTCTTGGCAAACGCCTCGCGCCAGACGGTGCACGTCCGTCGCGCTGGCCTTTGCCGGTAAATCCTAGAGACAGCAGGAGATTTTTCTCGTGCCGTCGGTCGTCCGACTCATAGGCTTTCTAGTCTTAAGGCCCGCTTAACCTTACGCCGCCCACAGGGTGAGCGGCTCCTACATCGATTGCATCCGTCGGCCCGAACTCAGTCCGAAGCCTTCGATCAGAGCCTCGGTTCCATCGCTGTTGGCCATCTGGTTTTGGATGTCGATCATCTTCGCCAAGTTGGCGTCGCTGGGATCGGTCGCTAGCGCTGCCTCGGCATCCCTGAGTTCCTTATGTAACGTTCGCGCCTTCCTGTGCAAGGTTAGCGCCTGCATCCAACCATCCGCTGCGTCACGTTCCGCCGCATCCGCCTTTGCCTGCCAGTTGCCGCAACGCTCGAGCTGCAGGTCGAGCTTTTCGATCAGGTCGCCGAACCGCGTCGACATCAGGCGGCCGCGCAGCCCCCCGCTGTCGACATGCGGATCATCGGCGGCAATCTCTAGGATTTGCGTGCGAAGAGAGTCAAGTTCGCGATTCGTCAACTCGATCTGCGCGAATTCCTCCAGGTGGTCCGGCACCAGGTTCGGATGGTTGGCCATGGTCATCACCAGCACCACCTCGCGCAGCGGCGGCTGTGCCCGCCCGGCGAGCGTCGTCGCGCGCTTCAGGCTCTCGGAAATGACCGGCGGCGGCTGCCGGACCGGCCGTCCAGCCCCGGCTCCCGCGCCCATGCCGCCGCGTCCGCCATCGCGACGCTGACCGCCGCCGCGCGGCTGGCGACCGCCGCCCTTCTGGCCATAGCCGAAGAAATCGCGCGCCCGCTCGGCGAAGGCCTGCTCGTAGTGATGGCGGATGCTCTCGTCGGTAACGGTCTTGGCGATCTCGCGCAGCCGCGCCTCCAGCGCCGCGCGTCGCTCCGGCGTCTCGAAATCGCCGCCGCTGGTCTCGCGCGTCCAGACCATGTCGAAGAGCGGCCGGGCGGAAGCGAGCACCTGCACCATAGCCTCGCGCCCGGCCGAGCGGATCAGGTCGTCCGGGTCCTGGCCCTCGGGCAGCAGGGCGAAGCGAACCGTTTTGCCGGGCTTCAGCGCGGCGAGCGCCAGGTCGGCGGCGCGATAGGCGGCGCGCAGTCCCGCCTTGTCGCCGTCGAAGCAGAGGATCGGCTCCGGCGTCATGCGCCAGAGCAGTTCGAGCTGGCGCTCCGTCAGCGCCGTGCCGAGCGGCGCCACCGTATGGCCAAAGCCCGCCGTCGCCATGGCGATGACGTCGACATAGCCCTCGACGGTGATCAGCGTGCCGGCGCTCTGCGCGGCCTTGCGCGCCTCGAAGCCGTTGTAGAGCAGGTCGCCCTTGCGGAAGAGCACCGTCTCCGGCGAGTTCAGATATTTCGCCTGCGCGTCGGGCGAGAGCGCGCGGCCGCCGAAGGCGACGATGCGGCCGCGGAAATCGGTGATCGGGAACATCACGCGGTCGCGGAAGCGGTCATAGGAGACGGGGATGTCGTCGCCCGCGATCAGCAGGCCGCTCGCGACCATGTCCTCGTGCGGCACGCCCTTCGACGCGAGGAATTCCTTCAGCGCGTTGCGGCTCTGCCGGGCATAGCCGAGGCGGAAGCGCTGCTGGATGTCGGGGCCGAGCCCGCGCCCGTTCAGGTAGCCGCGCGCGCCGGCGCCGTCGCGCGATTGCAGCCCGTCCTGGAAGAAGCGGCAGGCGAGCTCCATCACCTCGTGCAGCGAGGCGCGCTTGCGCTCCTCCTCCTCGGCGCGGACGTCGCGCGCCGGCATCGGCACGCCGGCCTCGATCGCCAGGCGCTCGACGGCTTCCGGGAAGGAGAGCCCTTCCAGCTTGGTCAGGAAGGTGAAGTGGTCGCCGGACTCGCCGCAGCCGAAGCAGTGGTAGCGGCCCTTGCGGTCCTCGGCGTGGAAGGAGGGCGATTTCTCGCCATGGAACGGGCAGCAGGCCCAGAAATCACCCTTTTGCGGCTGCGACTTGCGCCGATCCCACGTCACGCGCCGGCCGACGATCGAGGAGATCGGCAGCCTGGCGCGGATTTCGTCGAGAAAGGAAGGCGAGAAGCGCATTGGACCCCGGTGTGATGCTGACCCACCAATGTAGGGCCCGCCAGGTCGAAGGGCAAAGGCGGAGAGGGGTTTATGCCCGCTATGCAGGGCGGCCTGTTGGCGCAGGCAGCTTTCGTCAGAGTTCCAGCGCGTCGCCCCAGTCGAGGCGGCGGGCGGTCTTGAAAAGTTCCCCCTCGCGCTTGGTGACGAGCCGGTTCTCGACCACGCCCGAGGGCAGGCAGAGTTTCAGGCCGACCTTGCCGCTGGAGGCCCTGGGCGGCGCCAGCACGCGCGCCGCATGGGGGGCGGGTTCGCGCGCGGCGGCCAGATAGATGAACTTCTCGTCCTCGAACGGCACCACGGCTCCCTTGCTGCGCAGATGGATCTTCGTGCGCGCCACGCGGCGGGAGAAATGGCACCAGTCGGGCGGGACGATCGGGCAGGGGGCCTCGTGCGCGCAGGGCGCGATCACATGCGCGCCCGCGTCCAGGAGCCGGGCCCTGGCGTCGAGGATGCGCTGCCAGCCGGCAGGCGTCCCGGGCTCGACGATCAGCAGCAGCGATCCGGTCGCGGCCCAGGCCGTCTCGACGAGTGCGGCGCGGGCGGCATCCTCCAGTTCGTCCAGCACATAGGCGATGGTGACGAGGTCGCGCTTGTCCTGCGCGCCGAGCCCGCGGGCGAAATCGAGGTCGCGCCAGGCGCGGGCGAAAGGCGGCGCCGCCGCCGCGAGGCGTTCGCCCCAGCGGCGCATGGCGGCGCTGCCCTCGATCATCAGCGCGTCGTCGAGGCTGGCCCAGGTGTCGTGCGCCGCCCACAGCGCCGTGCCGGGACCGGCGCCGAGATCGAGCAGGCTTCTCGGCGCGAAGTCCGGCATCCGTTCCTCGACGGCGGCCATCGCGGCGCGCACGGCGGCGAAGGTTGCCGGCAGCCGTGCCGCCAGATAGGCGCGCGCCGCGTCGTCCTCGGAGACGTGGAAGCGACCGTCGCGAATCTCGCCGCGATAGCGTGACGTCAGCCGGGCCGAAGCCTCGGCCAGCGCCGCCGCCGAGGCGCCCTCGAGCGCGGCGTCGACGGCGTCGCGAAGCGCCGGCGGCAGTTCCATGGTCGTGTCCTAGCCGGCGAGCGCTGCCTTGACGGCGGCACTCGCCTTGGAGAAGTCCATCTGGCCGGCGTGACGGGCCTTCAGCTCGGCCATCACCTTGCCCATGTCGCGGATGCCGGAGGCGCCGGTCTCGGCGATGATCTTTTCGATCGCCGCCTTCGCCTCGGACTCGTCGAGCTGCTTCGGCAGATATTCCTCGATGACGGCGATCTCGGCGCGCTCCTGCGCGGCAAGCTCGGGGCGGCCGTTGTCGTCGTAGATCTTCGCCGACTCGAGGCGCTGTTTCACCATCTTGGCGAGCAGGTCGATCAGCTCGGAATCGGTCGCCTCGCCGGTGCCCGCGCCGCGGGCCGCGATGTCGCGATCCTTGATCGCGGCGGCGATCAGGCGCAGCGTTCCGGTGCGGCCCTTGTCCTTGGCGAGCGTCGCTGCTTTGAGGGCTGCATTGATCGTGTCGCGCATCGTCATTCTCCTTGAAGGGGTTGCACCATAGTGAAACTCGGCGCGGCCTTCAAGCGCACCAACTCTAACGCATTGAAATATATAACTTTTACATTTCGACTGGCGGGTTGACGGGGGCGCTTGCTTGACCTAGTTTCCCGCCAAATGGGCGCGTGGCGGTGGATCTTGGAGGTCCGCTGCGTTTTTGTGTGGCATGAGCACGGCGCCCGACCACCATCGAGACCAGCGGATTGACCATGGCCGACACAATGCTGACCGACGCGATCACGGATGACACTGTCTGGGCGGAGCCGAAGCCGACCGCGCTTCTGATCCTCGCCGACGGAACCGTGATCGAGGGCCGAGGCATCGGCGCCGTCGGTCAGGCGACCGGCGAAGTCTGCTTCAACACGGCGATGACGGGCTACCAGGAAATCCTGACCGACCCGTCCTATGCCGGGCAGATCATCACCTTCACCTTCCCGCATATCGGCAATGTCGGCGCCAATGACGAGGACAGCGAGACGGTCAACGCCGCCGCCGCCTCGGGCGTGCGCGGCTGCGTGCTGAAGACCGACATCACCGACCCGTCCAACTACCGGGCGCTCAAGGATTTCGACGCCTGGCTGAAGGCGCGCGGCATCATCGGCATCACCGGCGTCGACACGCGCGCGCTGACGGCGCTGATCCGCGCCAAGGGCATGCCGAACGCCGTGATCGCGCATGCGCCGGACGGCGCCTTCGATCGGGCCGAACTGGCCAAGGCCGCCGCCGCCTGGCCGGGCCTCGAGGGCATGGACCTCGCCAAGGAAGTGACCGCCGGCCAGACCTTCCGCTGGGACGAGACGAGCTGGGTCTGGAACAAGGGCTATGGCCGCCAGGAAAGCCCGGTGCACAAGGTCGTCGCCGTCGACTACGGCATCAAGCGCAACATCCTTCGCCTGCTCGCCGACGCGGGCTGCGACGTGACCGTGCTGCCGGCGAGCGCGACGGGCGCCGAGATCCTCGCCTATAAGCCTGACGGCGTCTTCCTGTCGAACGGCCCCGGCGATCCGGCCGCCACCGGCGAATACGCCGTGCCGGCGATCAAGGAAGTGATCGCCGCCGAGGTGCCGCTGTTCGGCATCTGCCTCGGTCACCAGATGCTCGGCATCGCGCTGGGCGGCGAGACCAAGAAGATGCACCAGGGCCACCACGGCGCCAACCACCCGGTGCAGGACCGCACGACCGGCAAGGTCGAGATCACCTCGATGAATCACGGCTTTGCCGTTGATTCCGCGACGCTGCCCGCCAATGTCGAGGAGACGCATGTCTCGCTGTTCGACGGTTCGAACTGCGGCCTGCGCGTCAAGGACAAGCCGATCTTCTCGGTGCAGTACCACCCCGAGGCCTCGCCCGGCCCGGAAGACAGCCACTACCTGTTCACGCGCTTCATCAATCTGATGCGCGCCCGCAAGGGCCAGGCGCCGCTGCCGGAGCAGCCGGCCCCGGACGCCGCCTGATCGCGCTTCCGAGCCTCGAATTCTGAAAATCCCGCCCCGTCAAACGGGCGGGATTTTCTTTTGCGCGACCGGCGTGTGGATCGAAGCGGCGATGCTTGCGTTGCCGGGAGGCGAGCGCCACCTTGGCGGTGTCGCAGCCGGGGAGAGATCGTGGCTGATACCGTCGTCATCCTCAACGAACATGCCGGGACGATCCAGGATCGCGACCCGGCCGAGGTCCGCGCCATCGTCGAGCGCGCCTTCAGCGAGCGGGGCCATTCCGCCGAGGTGATCCTCGCCGAGGGCAACGCCTTCCTGCAGGCGATTGATCGCGCCGCGCAGTCTGGGCCGCAGACGGTCGTGGTCGGCGGCGGCGACGGCTCGGTCGGCCATGCCATCCGCAAGCTGGTCGAGGCGCGCGGCCGCTCGGAGCGAACCCTCGGCGTGCTGCCGCTCGGCACGATGAACCTCTTCGCCAAGTCGCTCGGCATGCCGGCCGAGCTCGACGCGGCGCTGGCGGCGCTCGCCGCCGCGACGCCCTGCCGGATCGATCTCGCCAGCGTCAACGGACGCGTCTTCCACACGCTCGCAGGCCTCGGCTATTTCGCGGAAGTGGCGCGTGGCCGGGCGCAGTTTCGCGGCGCCGGCCTGCCGTTCGGGCGCTTCATCGCGGTGGCGCGCTCGTCGCTGCGCGCCTTCAGCCGCGCCGGCGTGCTGCAGCTGACACTCGAGACGGAGGGTGGCCGGCGCGAGATCGAGGCCTATGCGCTGCTCGCCAGCAACAACCGCCTGTCGCCGAGCGGGCTGGAGCGGCCACGCCTCGACGAGGGGCTGATCGAAATCCATTTCGCGGAAGGGGCGGCGCTCGCCAGCCGGATGCAGGCTGGGCTCGACCTGCTGGCCGGGCGCTGGCGCGACAATCCGGAGATCGACTCGCTCGCCGTGACGCGCGCCACCATCACCAGCCATCGGCCGCGCCTCTGGCTGTCGGTCGACGGCGAACTCACGCGCATGCCGACGCCGCTGGTGCTCGAAAGCCTGCCGGCGGCGCTTTCCGTCCTGGCGCCTGCGATCGGCGCGACGAGGGCAGGGCAGATGGCGGCGGGGCCGGGCGGCCCCGCGCCGGAGCCGCTTACTTCTTGAGCGGCTCGATGATGTAGACGAGCGTCGCGTTGGCGGTGATCTGCTGCTCGCCGCCCATCACCGGGGTGGCGACATCCGCCTTCATCGCCATCTGGGTGCGGAAGATCGGCACGCCGCCGCCTTCGCTGGTCTGGACGGATTGGATCGGTCCGAGCTTGACGCCGGCAGCCTCCGCCATCAGCTCGGCCTTGCGGCGGGCCTCGGCGATCGCCGCCTTCATCGCCTCGTCGCGCAGCGCGCTCGCCTTGTCGATGTCGAAGTCGATGCCGGTGACGCGGTTGGCGCCGGCGGTGACGACCTTGTCGAGCAGCGGGCCGGACTGGGCGAGATCGCGGATCTTGACGGTCACCTGATTCTGCACCCGGTAGCCGGTGACCTGCGAGCGGCCGTTCGGGTCCTTGGACGGGTCGGAATAGACCGGGCTGACCGAGAGGCCGCTGGTGGCGATGTCCTTGTTGGCGATGCCGGCATCGGTGATCGCGGCGATGACCGCGGTCATGTCGGTGGCGTTGGCGGCGAGCGCCTCCTTGGCGGTGGCCGCCTCCGAGACGACGCCGAGCGTGACGACGGCGATGTCGGGCGCGGCGGTCGCGACGCCGTCGCCGAAGACGGTGAGGGTCGGCGGCTGCGGCGCCTGCTGCGCCAGGGCCGGCGCGGCGAGGGCCACCATCATCGTCGAGGCGAGGATGGTCGTGCGGATGAACTGCGCGCGGATCATTGAAATCTCCGTTCTCTGCTCGCATGGCGTGTCGGACGCACCCTGATTAGGCAGGCAATGCGACGGCACTACGGCGACCGGATGGCGCCGCCCGGGCGGCCGATCCTTTCCACCGGAGCTTCAAGCGGACTGCTTGCCGCTCGCTCAGGCCACGCTTTCTGCCGCTTGATGCACGATCGCGCCCGTTTGCCGCAGCGCGCCGACATTGGCCGGCGGGGCGCTCGCCTCGAGGATCAGGTGGTCGACCTCGCTCATGGCGCAAACCCGGAACGGCGCCACGGTTCCGAGCTTCTCATTGGTGGCGGCGAGCAGCACCTGGCGGCTCTGCTGCACCATGGCGCGCTTGATCTGCGCCTCGTCCCAGTCGAACGCCGTGATGCCCCCTTCGGGGGAAAGACCGCAACTGCCGAGGATCAGCAGATCGGCAAAAATCTGCTCCACTTCCCGCAGCGTCCGGGCGCCGAGACAGGCGCCCTTGTCCGGATTGTACACGCCACCCAGCAGGATCTTCGTGCACCCGCCATGGCCCTCGAGCGCCATGGCGATGGCGGGCGAGTTGGTCACGACGGTGAGGGCGCGATCGACGGGGAGCGCGCGCGCGATGGCGACATTGGTCGAGCCGGCATCCATGAAGATCGTCCGGGCGTCGCCCAGAAGCCCGGCCGCGACCTGGCCGAGCCTGGCCTTCGAATCGAGGCCCTGATGCAATCGCGCGGCCAGCGGGCCGGCATCGGGGGCTGGCGCCAGGGCGCCGCCATAGACCCGCCGACACAGGCCGGCCTTGGCCATTTCACGCAGGTCGCGGCGAATCGTGTCCTCGGAGACGCCGAACTGGTCGGCCAGTTCGGTCGCGAGCACACGCCCCTTGTCTGCAAGTTCCTGCCGAATTCGCTCGTGTCGCTCGTCCGTGAACATTATCTCTGGTCCCATTTGATCTTATTATTGCGCGTTTGTGCGTGTTTTGCCATAGTATGGGTCGCGGGTCCGATGCAGGCGTCTGCCCCATCCCAGGCCCAGGCGAGGCTCCGTCGATCGTGAAGAACCGAAGATAAGCGCAATGGCCCATCGATCCGACTTTCCGTTCACCCTCGCCGGTTTCGATCATGTCGTCTTCCTCGTCGACGACCTGGCGAAGGCGATGGATTTCTACATCGGGGTGATCGGATGCGAGAAGGGATACTCCTATCCGGCCGGCGGAATGGAGCAGCTCTGGTGCGGCCATGCGCTGATCGTCCTGCTCGACACGACCCATCCCGGCGCGGCGAACGCCGTGCCGCCCGTCGGCGGGGGGCGAAACGTCGATCATCTCTGCATCGCGACGGGGCCGTTCCGACCGGACGCCTTGCGCGCCCATTTCGAGATGCATGGCGTGCCGATCGTCGAGGAGGCCTTTCATGGCGGCGCGCGCGGGGAGGGGCATGCCTTCTTCGTGCGGGATCCCTTCGGCAACCTGCTGGAGCTGAAGGGGCCCGGAGTCTACCCCGACGGCGCCACCAGCAAGGTCGAAGCGCATGCCGCCTAGCCTCCATCACGTCGCGGTGTGGGTGTCCGATCTGGACGCTGCCGCGGGATTCTGGGAACTCCATTTCGGCGCGCGCGTGAGCGCTCGCTACGACAGCAAGCGCCAGCCTGGCTTCGCCTCGCGCTTCGCCACCTTCGGGCCCGGCTTCCGGATCGAGCTGATGAGCCGGCCGGGCCTGAAGGCCGGGTCGGCCGATTTCTATGGCTGGGCGCATATCGCATTGTCGCTCGGGACGACGCGGGCCGTCGACGCGGCGGCCGAGCGCTTCGCCGCGCTCGGGCTGCTGCTCGAAGCTCCCCGGAAAACGGGCGACGGCTTCTACGAGGCGGTGATCGCCGGGCCGGATGGCGTCCGGATCGAGCTCACCGTCTAGCTGGCGCAGGTGAAACCGTGACCCTCACCGCCTCCCGGCGTCTCTCGCCGCTGCAGGAAATCTGGTCGTCGCCGCTCTATCGCGGGGCGGCGCTGGCCATGTTCCTCTCGGGGCTCGGCACGTCGGCGGCCGCGCCCCAGATCGTCCTGTTCCTCGCGCGCGAGCTCGGCACGTCCCTGCCCACCGCGGGGCTCTATTATCTGACGAGCCTGACCGCGCCGATCGCGGGCTATCTCGTCGGCAGCTATTCCGACCGGACGGGCGGTCGTCTCGGACTGTTCCGCCTCTGCGCCATGGCCGGCTTCGTCGGCTGGGCGGGTTTCGCCGTCGCGACGGAGGCGTGGGTGCCGTTCGCGATCGGAGCGCTCGTCCTGGCGTTCTCGGGCGCGGCGGCGTCGCAGCTTTTTGCCGCCGTCCATGACGAGCTGTCGCGAAATCCCGCCAGGGCGAATGATGACGTCGTGGCCGTCATTCGCATGGCGCTCACCGCCGGCTGGGTCATCGGGCCGGCGCTCGGCGCCTGGATCGCGGCCGAGACCGGCCTGCGGGCGCTGTTCTGGGGGACGGCGATCTGCTTCCTGGCCCAGATCGTCCCGCTTGGCCGGCTGACGGTTTCCGCGCCGCCTCGCGCCGGCGTTTCCGACCGGGTGCCGCCGCATGGGCGCGCGCGCTTCGGGGCGATGGTGCCGCTCCTGGCCTTCACCGGGCTCTTCGTCCTCGTCTATGCCGGGGAGGCGATCAAGTTCGGCTTCCTGCTGCTCTACATGGAAGAGCATCTGCGCATCCCGCCCTCGCTGCGGGGCGCCATCATCGGCATCCAGCCCCTGGTCGAGCTGATCATCATGCCGTTCAGCGTGACGCTGGCGCGCCGGTTCGGGGCGCTGAACCTGATGGCCGTCGCGGCAGGGCTCTGCGTCGCCGCGAACCTCTGCTTCGCCGGCTGGCCGTCGGTATGGGGGATGTTCGCCGGCCAGATCCTGATGGGCGGCGTCTGGGGGCTGTTCGCCGTACTGGGCATTCTCGTCGCCCAGCGCCTCCTGCCCGATGCGGTGGCGACCGCCTCCGCCATCTTCATGAGTTCGAGCGCGCTCAGCTCCGCCCTGGGCGGCGTCGCCGGGAGCATCGGCGTGGCCGCCTTCGGCCTGCCCAGCGTCTTCTTCATTCCGGCCGCCCTTTCCCTGCTGGCCCTCGCAGGGCTCGCCGCCATGGCGCGGCAGGGCGCCGTTCGTCAGCTTCTCAACCAAGGCCCCCCGTGATGACGATTCAATCTACAGCGCTAGCCCATGAACATCCGCTATCCGGCAGGCCGGAGCAGGTGGCCACCCGCGCCGTCTTCCTCGTTGCGGGGCTCGCGCTCGCGGCCTGGGCGCCGCTGGTGCCGTTCGCCAAGGCGCGGCTCGGCGTGGACGACGCGGCGCTCGGAATGCTCCTCCTCTGCCTCGGGCTCGGATCGATCGTCGCGATGCCGATTACCGGCGTGCTGGCGAGCCGGTTCGGCTGCCGAACCGTCATGGTGATCTCGGCGCTCGTTTTCGCGCTGGTCATGCCCTGGCTTGTGCTGGCCGATTCCGTCTGGTCGCTGGCCGTCGCGCTCGCCCTGTTC
>JAEWAD010000123.1 GCA_023391905.1 Pseudomonadota bacterium
GCCAAAAGCAGGCCGGCGTCATTTTTGGCGCCGCGATTGCGGCTTCCGGCGGCGCGTCGAAAACGCGTATCCTGACCGGGTCAGCAAGGACCGAATCCCGCCATCATGCCCCATGACCGCCCCACGCCAGACCTCCTCGCCCGCTTCGCCGCGCTCGTCGGTCCCGGCCATGCGCTGACCGATCCGGAAGCGACCAAGCCCTACCGGATGGAGTGGCGCGACAAATATCTCGGCGAGACGCCGCTGGTGCTGCGGCCGGGCTCGACGGCCGAGGTGTCGGCGATCCTGGCGCTTGCCAACGAGACCGGCACGGCGATCGTGCCGCAGAGCGGCAATACGGGCCTCGTCGGCGGCCAGGTGCCGGATTCGAGCGGCACCGAGATCGTGCTGTCGCTCGACCGCATGACCCGGATCCGCTCCGTCGATCCGGACGGCTATTCGATGACGGTCGAGGCCGGCGTCATCCTGGCGGAAGCGCAGGCGGCGGCCGAGGCCGTCGACCGGCTGTTCCCGCTGTCGTTGGGTTCGGAAGGCTCCTGCCGAATCGGCGGCAACATCTCGACCAATGCCGGCGGCACCGCCGTGCTCGCCTATGGCAACATGCGCGACCTGGTGCTCGGGCTCGAGGTGGTTCTGGCCGACGGGCGGATCTGGGAAGGCCTCGGCGCGCTGCGCAAGGACAACACCGGCTACGATCTGAAACAGCTCTTCATCGGTGGCGAAGGCACGCTTGGGATCATCACCGCCGCCGTGCTGAAGCTCTATCCCCGGCCGAAGGGCCAGGCGGTCGCGTTTGCCGCGCTCGCCGATCCGGAGGCAGCGCTTGCCCTCTTCAACCTGGCGCGCGACCGCGCCGGCCACGACCTGACCGGCTTCGAGCTGATGCCGCGCATCGGCGTCGACTTCGTGCTCCGCCATATCCCCGGCGCCCGCGAACCGGTCGCGAACCCGGCGCCCTGGTACGCGCTGATGGAAATCTCGTCCGGCCATTCCGACGAGGCGGCGACGAGCGCGATCGAGGACATCCTCGGCACGGCGTTCGAGCGCGGCACGATACTCGACGCCTCGATCGCCCAGTCGCTCGCCGAGCGCAACGCCTTCTGGCGCATGCGGCACGGCATGTCGGAGGCGCAGAAGCCGGAAGGCGGCTCGATCAAGCACGACGTCTCGGTGCCGGTCGCAAGCGTGCCGGCCTTCCTCAAGGAGGCGATCGCCGCCGTCGAGGCGCTGGTGCCTGGCTGCCGGCCGGTGCCGTTCGGCCATCTCGGCGACGGCAACATCCATTTCAACGTCTCGCAGCCGATCGGCGCCGACAAGGAAGCCTATCTCGCCGGCTGGGACGCGATGAACGCGCTCGTGCACGGCATCGTCGCCCGCTATCACGGCTCGATCTCGGCCGAGCACGGCATCGGCCGCCTGAAGCGCGACCTTCTCCCCGACGCCAAGGGGCCGGTGGCGATCGACATGATGCGCTCGATCAAGCTGGCGCTCGACCCGAACGGCATTTTGAATCCCGGCAAGATGCTGCGGCTCTGACGGGCTGCCCCACGCTCGCCGTCATCCCGGGCCTGACCCGGGATCCATTCAGCCGGGTTCGTTATCGCGTCATACCCCCTCGGCGCAGCTGAAGGGATCCCCGCCTTCGCGGGGATGACGACCATGCGTTGTCACGCGCCTCGTACACGTGCCACGCCGCTCGCAGCAGCGCCTCACCACAAACCGCGGGACGCCGCCATCGCGTCGCCGGCCGCCTTATTTGAGCAAGTTTTCGTCAACCGTCTTCGATGACCAGCCGCTAACCCTGTCCGCGATCGGACGGGCGTTAACCATGTCTCTTAAGCTCTGAACGGCCATCCGCGTGGCATTGTCGCTTCAACAGAGAGCGGGCCCGGTCAAGCGGGTCAGGCCCTTAAGGTCCTGTTAACCGGACCGGAACGTGGCAGCGATGGAGTAGACGACGATGGCAAACGGCATGGCTCAGGCACACGGCAACGATCTGCGCGTCGATCCCTTCACCCTCCCCGTCCGCTACCAGGCCACCCTCGCCGGCCCCGCTTCGGCGACCACGCCTGCCGTCTATCTCGACCGCGAGCAGGCGATCATCAAGCGCCGCCTCGGCGGCATCCCGACCACGCTCTCCACCCCGGTCAGCGCGTTCCGCGGCGTCGCCGTTCGCATGACCGGCGATCCCGTCACCGGCGCGGTGCGCACCGTCGTCGAGCTGATGCACCGCGATCCCGCCATGTCGCTGCCGCTGGTCGTGGTCGAGGATCTCGGCGACGGCGAGGATGTCGCCGCCGACTGGCAGGCCTGGGGCCGCGCGCTCGGCCTGCCGCTGCTGATCGTCGACGCCGACGGCACCGTCCGCGCGCCGCTCGAGCAGCTCGGCTCGCTCGCCGTCGGCGAGGCCAAGGCCCGCCGCGCGCCGTCGTCGCTGACCGGCCGCCGCCCGCGCTTCCTGAAGCGCCGCAAGACCGGCTTCAACACCGAAGGCGGCACCCTTTCCGGCCGCGAGATCATCGCCCGCGACTGAGCAGCAGGATCTAGTCCTCGAACAACACCAGGCTCGCCGGCGACGGCGGCATCGGCCGCACGCGGACGCCGGAGAAGCCGGCGTCCCGCGCCATCAGCTCCAGGTCCCCGGCCGTATAGGCGTCGCCGTGCTGCGTCGTCGCCAGCATCATCATGGCGAAGGCCGCCGGCCAGGGCGGCGAGACGCGGTTCTCCTCCGGCACGAACTCGACCGCGATCACCCGGCCGCCCGGCGCCAGGCTCGCCCGCGCCTTGCGCAGCAGCAGCACGCAGGTCTCGTGGTCGAAATGGTGCAGGAAGTTCGGAAACAGCACCAGATCGTAGTCTCGCCCCCAATCGAGATCGAAGGCGCTGCCGGCCAGCGTCGCGTAGCGATCCGCGATCCCGGCCCCCGCCGCGTTGCGCGAGGCCAGCTCCAGCACCGCCGCCCAGTCGAGCGCCACGATCGAGGCGCCAGGGACGGCGCGCGCCACCGAAATTCCGAAGAAGCCATGACCGGCGGCGATGTCGAGCACCTTGCGCGGCGGGTCCGGCCAGGTCGCGACCTCGGCCGCCAGACCGTCGGCGCTGGCGATCACCAGCGGCACCATCGCCTCGGCGAACTTGATCCAGATCGGATTCTCCGGCGCCATGTTGGCAAGGCCGAGCGAGCCGCCCTGACGGACATAGGCGACGGGATTGTCGAGCCAGAGCGCCATCATCTCGGGCGAGGCGAGAAAATCGGCGATGCTGCCCATGTAGCCGGGCGAGCGCTTGTCGAGAAAGACGGCGGTGGACGGGCTCGGCGCGTAGCCGTCGCCCTGCTTCTGCAGGAAGCCCTTCACCACGAGATAGTCGCAGAGGATGCGCAGGCCCCGCTCGGAGGCGCCGGTCCGCACCGCGAGGGCGGCGGGCGTCGCGGCGCCCTCGCCGAGGAGCGTGAAGAGATCGAGCGCCAGCGCCGCCTTCATCGCGGCGGTATCGCGGAAGCCGAGGACGGCGTCGATGAACGGCGCGGGATTGATTTCGGAAACGGCGGCAAGTGCTTCGGTCGACATCTGCGGGCGCTCCCCAAAACGGTGTTGCGGTTGCAATCTCCATGCGAAGGCGGGATGGCGCGGCAAGGCCCGGCCGCGCGGGAATAGCGCGCCCGGCCGAGGCTTTCGGCAAGTGACGTGTTCGTGAGGCCGGGTCAGGCCAGCGCGTCGAGCACCAGCCCCGCGAAGAGGACCAGTCCGGCACCGCGGTTCGACTTGAACAGGCGGAGCGCCAAAGCCTCGTCGTCGAGCCGCACATTGGCGACCTGCCAGGCGAGATGCGCGGCCATCAGCGCCAGTCCGAGCCAGGCGATCCAGCCGATGCCGGCAACCGCGAAGGCGGCGATCCAGAACAGCGCCGCGCCGGCATAGAGCAGGCCGACCATCTCGCGGGCGCGGGCGCCGAACAGCCGCGCCGTCGAGCGCACGCCCATGATCTTGTCGTCCTCGATGTCCTGCAGCGCATAGATCGTGTCGTAGCCGATCGTCCACAGCACGCAGCCGGCATAGAGCAGCACGGGCGCGAGCGCCAGGCTGCCGAACACCGCCGACCAGCCCATCAGCGCACCCCAGGAAAAGGCGAGCCCGAGCACGAATTGCGGCCAGTCGGTGACCCGCTTCATGAACGGATAGGCCGCGACGACGACGAGCGAGCTGACGCCGAGCACGATCGAGAAAAGGTTGAACGACAGGAGCACGACGAGGCCGACCAGCGCCTGCAGCAGCAGGAAGATCTTGGCGTTGCGGACGCTGACCTGGCCGCTCGGGATCGGCCGCGAGCGCGTGCGCGCCACGCCGGCGTCGAGGTTGCGATCGACGATGT
>JAEWAD010000152.1 GCA_023391905.1 Pseudomonadota bacterium
GAGCATGGACGTGCTGTCCTCGCAGGCGAACCTCGCCGGGTACAAGGCCGTGCTCGATGCGGCGGCCGAGTTCGGCCGCGCCTTCCCGATGATGATGACGGCGGCTGGCACGATCGCGCCCGCGAAGATCTTCGTGATGGGCGCCGGTGTCGCCGGCCTGCAGGCGATCGCCACGGCGCGCCGTCTCGGCGCCGTCGTCTCGGCGACCGACGTGCGTCCCGCGGCGAAGGAACAGGTCGAAAGCCTCGGCGCCAGCTTCGTGATGGTCGAGTCCGAGGAGACGAAACAGGCCGAGACTTCCGGCGGCTACGCCAAGGAAATGTCCGAGGACTATAAGCGCAAGCAGGCAGCACTCGTCGCCGAGCACATCAAGAAGCAGGACATCGTCATCTGCACGGCGTTGATTCCCGGCCGACCGGCGCCGCGGCTCGTCAGTGCCGAGATGGTCCATTCGATGAAGCCGGGCTCGGTCATCGTCGATCTCGCGGTCGAGAACGGCGGCAATTGCGAACTGTCACAGCCGGGCAAGGTCGTCGATGCCAATGGCGTGAAGATCGTCGGCTGGGCCAACGTCCCGAGCCGCGTCGCCGTCGACGCGACGTCGCTTTACGCGCGCAATCTGCTCAATTTCCTCGGTCTCATCGTCGCCAAGGACGGGACGCTGAAGATCGATCCCGAGGACGAGATCATCAAGGGGTCGCTGCTGACCCGCGACGGCCGGATCGTGCACCCGGCCTTCGCCGAGACGGCGGCGTAAGGAGCATCCCATGGATTCGACCAACGTCGTCGACAACGCCGCACAGATCGCGAATGACGCCGCGACCCTCGCCGCGAAGGCCAAGGCGCTGGCGGCACAGGCGGCCCAGCTCGGGCCGACCGCCGTCAGCGGACACGGACCCGACGCGCTGACGCTCGGCCTTACCGTCTTCGTGCTCGCGGTCTTCGTCGGCTACTACGTCGTCTGGCGCGTGACGCCGGCGTTGCATTCGCCGCTGATGGCCGTCACCAACGCCATCTCCAGCGTCATCATCGTCGGAGCACTTCTCGCTGCCGGGGCGAGCGCCGTCGGCTTCTCACAGGCGATGGGTTTCCTCGCGGTGGTGCTCGCCTCGGTCAACATATTCGGCGGATTCGTCGTGACCCAGCGCATGCTGTCGAAGTTCAAGAAGAAACAGAAGTGAAGGGCACCGCACGATGAGCGAGAACCTTTCGGCGCTGCTCTACCTGGTCGCCTCCATCTGCTTCATCATGGCCCTGCGCGGGCTGTCGAGCCCGGAAACGGCGCGCGGCGGCAATCTGTGGGGCATCGTCGGCATGGTCATCGCGATCGTGACGACGCTGGCCGCGCCCAACATGGGCGGCTTCGGCATGATCTTCGCCGGCATCGTGATCGGCGGCGCGATCGGCACGTTCATAGCGCTGCGCATCCAGATGACGGCCTTGCCGCAGCTCGTCGCCGCCTTCCACTCGCTGGTTGGCCTTGCCGCGGTGTTCGTCGCGGCGGCGGCGCTTTATTCGCCGGCGTCGTTCGGGATCGGCATGCCGGGCGCCATCAAGGCGGGCAGCCTGGTCGAGATGTCGCTGGGGACTGCCATTGGCGCCATCACCTTCACCGGCTCGATCGTCGCGTTCGCCAAGCTGCAGGGCCTGGTCACCGGCGCGCCGCTGATGTTTCCGATGCAGCATCCGCTCAACGCGCTGCTCGGCATCCTCATCATCGTCGTCGGCGCGTGGTTCGCGCTGTCGGGCGATGTCGGTCCGTTCTGGCTGCTCGTGCTGCTGTCGCTGGCGCTCGGCTTCCTGCTGATCGTGCCGATCGGCGGCGCCGACATGCCGGTCGTCATCTCGATGCTGAACTCCTATTCGGGATGGGCAGCCTGCGGCATCGGCTTCACCCTGCAGAACAGCCTGCTGATCGTCACCGGGGCCCTGGTCGGCTCGTCGGGCGCCATCCTCAGCTACATCATGTGCAAGGGGATGAACCGCTCGATCTTCAACGTCATTCTCGGCGGTTTCGGCACCGAGGGCGGTGCTGCGGCAGCGGGCACAAAGGAGCAGCGCCCGGTCAAGGCGGGCTCGGCGGAGGATGCGAGCTTCATTCTGCAGAACGCCAGCTCGGTCATCATCGTGCCCGGCTACGGCATGGCGGTGGCGCAGGCGCAGCACGCGTTGCGCGAGATGGCCGACCTTCTCAAGAAGGAAGGCATCAACGTGCGCTACGCGATCCATCCGGTCGCCGGCCGCATGCCCGGCCACATGAACGTGCTGCTCGCCGAGGCGAACGTGCCGTATGACGAGGTGCTCGAGCTTGACGAGATCAACCGCGACTTCGCGCAGACCGACGTGGCCTTCGTGATTGGCGCCAACGACGTCACCAACCCGGCGGCGAAGACCGACCCGAAATCGGCGATCTACGGCATGCCGGTTCTCGACGTCGAGAAGGCGAAGACGGTGCTGTTCATCAAGCGCTCGATGGCGACCGGCTATGCCGGCGTCGACAACGAGCTGTTCTACCGCGACAACACGATGATGCTGTTCGGCGACGCCAAGAAGGTCGTCGAGGACATCGTCAAGACGATGTCGGGCGGGCACTGACCGGCAGGTAGCGCCAGTAGATCCTGGCGCCGAGCGCCAGGATGGCCAGCGCGCCGAGGGCGACCGGCCCGAACAGCACGACCTGCACCAGGGTTGCCGCGGCGACGCCCAGCGCGCCGTCGATGCCGAACTGCATCACCGCCAGCATGAAGGCATACTGGTAGGTGCCCACGAAGCCGGGGGCCGCCGGCAGGAAGGCGCTCAGGCTCGCGGCGCCGAGGATGAGCAGCGCAAGGCCGGGCGTCACCGGCACGGCGAGCGAAAGCAGGACCGCGCAGAGCGCCGCCGTCTCCAGCGCGGCGATCACGAGCGTCGCACCCACGGCGATCAGGAACTCGATGCGGCCCATCACCTGGACCGCCGGCGCGATCATCGCCAGGTGCCGTCGCGCGAAGCGCCAGCGCCGGAT
>JAEWAD010000186.1 GCA_023391905.1 Pseudomonadota bacterium
ACCCGCGAGCTGGCGTGTGTTCGTGCCCTCGCCGCAGCCTATGTCCAGCCCGGCGAGGCCGTCGATCGGCGGCAGCATGGCGAGGAAGGCGGGTGTGTTCAACGCGTCGCGGTAGACGTCATAGCCGGCGCGCGAATGACGGGTCCAGACTTCCGCATTGGCCTCCCAATGGGCGGCGACGGTCGAGATGTCCATGAAAGGCGCTCCTGCTCGCTGCGGGGCGCGCCTTTCACCAGATCGGCACCCGGCTGTCAAGCCGGCGACCGCGCAACCCTCGGTCAGCGCAGCAGCAGGCCACCATCGACATGGATGGTCTGGCCGGTGATGTGGCCGGCAGGGCGCGATAGCAGGAAGGCAATCGTCGCGGCGACGTCGACGGGCGTGCCCATGCGGCCGTTCGGCGTGGCCTCGATCGCCGGATTGTCGGCGGAATGCGGCATCGCCTTGTGGCCGCCCGGGTCCTTGCGCGTGAAACCGGGGGCGACGGCGTTGACCGTGGTGCCGGTCGGTGCCAGCTCGACGGCCAGCGCCTTTCCGAGCGCCTCCAGGGCCGCCTTGGCAGCCGAAGTCGCCGGGAAGGTCAGGCCGGCCTTGGCGAAGGTGTGCGCCACGAAGGAGCTGACGATCACGACGCGGCCCCAGTCCGACGTCTGCAGGTCGGGCAGGGCGGCGGCGACGAGGCGGTGGAAGGCGACCGGCATCGAGGCGAGCGCGTGGGCGAGATCGTCCTCGGTCAGCGTGGTGAAATTGGCCATCGACGCCTTGGCGGCGTTGCTGACGATCTGGTCGAGGCGGCCGAAGCGGGCGCGGGCCTGCGCCACGAGGGCGGCGGGAACGGCCGAATCGGCGAGGTCGCCCAGCGCCGTCTCGACGAGGCTGCCGGCCTTGCGGGCTTCTTCCGCGACCGCGGCGAGGCCCTGCTCGTTCTTGCGCGTGTGAAGGAGGATGGCCGTTCCGGGGCCGGCGATGGCGCGCACCGTGGCGGCGCCGATGCCGCTCGCGGCGCCGGTCACCAATACGACGCGTTCGATGGTCTCGGTCATTCAACTCTCCTGATCGGAATGCTCTTTGGGGGCGCGCGCTTTCTTCACGCGAGACGCCGCTTGTTCTGAATTGCCTCTAGAAGGCGACGGCCTGGCCGTCCTTGCGCGGGTCCGATCCCGCGACATAGCCCTCGTGCAGACGTTCGATGATCTGGGCGCCGCCAAAGGCGAACACCGAATCCGGCGGCTCGACCACGACCTCGTGCCCCTTGGCCGCGAGCGCCTCGACGAGCGCGGCCGGGAAGCTCGATTCGACGGCCACCTTGCGGTCGCCAATCACGCGCCAGCGCGGCGCGTCGGCGGCGGCCTGCGGATTCTGGCGGTAGGCGAGGCGGCGCAGCATCATCTGCGTGTGGCCCTGCGCCTGCATCGGCCCGCCCATGACGCCGAAGGCGGAGAGCGGCTGGCCGTCGGCATCCATCGCGAAGCCGGGGATGATGGTGTGGAAGGGGCGTTTGCCGGGGGCGACCTCGTTCACGTGTCCCTTTTCCAGCGAGAAGCCGGCGCCGCGGTTCTGCAGGCTGATGCCGGTTCCGGGCACGACGATGCCCGAGCCGAAGCCCATGAAGTTGGACTGGATGAACGACACCATCATGCCGCTTTCGTCGGCGGCGGCGAGATAGACGGTGCCGCCCGGCTTCGGCGCGCCATAGGAGGGCAGGCCGGCGCTTCGGCGGTCGACCAGCGTCGCCCGCTCGGCGAGGTAGCCGGGGTCGAGCAGGGCGGCCGGATCGAACGCCATATGCGCGCTGTCGGCGACGTGGCGGCCGGCGTCGGCGAGCGCCAGCTTCGTCGCTTCAATGGCGAGATGCAGCGTCTCGACGTCGTCGACCGGATCGGCGCCGATGCCGAGATGTTCCAGGATGCCGAGCGTGATCAGCGTGACGATGCCCTGGCCGTTTGGCGGGATCTCGTGCACGACGCCTTGGGCAAAGGTCTGCGAGATCGTCCCGACCCAGTCGGCCTTGTGCGCGCCGAGGTCGTCGAGCGTCAGCGCGCCGCCATGCGCCTTCGCATGGGCGGCAAGCTTCTCCGCCAGCGCGCCGCGATAGAAGCTTTCGCCCTCGGTCGCGACGATCGTCTCCAGCGTCGCTGCCAGTACCGGATTGCGGAAGCGCTCGCCGGCGCGCGGCGCCCGGCCGCTCGGCAGGAAGGCTTCGGCGAAGCCGGGCTGCGCGCCGAGCCGCTCGCCGCCCATCTGCCAGAGCCGGGCAATGATGGGCGAGACGGCGAAACCGTCGCGGGCATAGCGGATCGCCGGCGCGGCGATGGTTTCGAGCGGCAGGCTGCCGAAGCGCTTCCACAGTGCGATCCAGCCGGAGACGGCGCCAGGCACCGTGACGCTGTCCCAGCCCGAAGCCGGCATGGCGTCGTGGCCGGCGAAGCGGGCGGGCGTCCAGGCGGACGGCGCGCGGCCCGAGGCATTGAGACCGTGCAGCTCCTTGCCGTCCCAGAGGATGGCGAAGGCGTCGCTGCCGACGCCGCAGCCGGTCGGCTCGACCACCGTCAGCGTCATGGCGGCGGCGATGGCCGCGTCGACGGCGTTGCCGCCCTTCGCCAGAATGCCGAGGCCGGCCTGCGCCGCGAGCGGCTGCGAGGTGGCGACGACATTGCCGCCGAGGATGGGCGAGCGGTGCGAGGAATAGGGTTGGCTGAAATCGACCATGGCGCGTCCGGTTGTCCCGCTCTCGTCTCTAGCACGCATGCCTAGCTCTTGGCCGGCTTGTCGCCATGCGACGCGGGCGGCGTGCCGCGGAAGAGCGACATGTGGCTGTGGTTGCTGACCCAGGGCTCGCCGACCGATTTGCGGATGAAGCTCACGGTGGCGCGCCCGGCTCGGGCGAAGGAACTGCCGTCCTCGTGATAGCCGGTTGAATCGAAGACGGCGAGGCCCACGGCGAAGAGACGGTCGGGCGAGACCAGGGCGCGGATATCATCCCGGAAGGTGAAGCCGTCGACCGTCGGCCAGACCTTGCGCCATTGCGTCGTCTCGGCCACGTCACGCCCGACCATGAAGTCCGTAAAGGTGCCGAACGAGATGAAATCCTCGATGACGAGCTGGCGCGCCGGCACGAAATCGACGGCCCGCACATAGCCCGAAAGCTCGGTGAACCAGCGGCGGATATCGGCGAGGTCGGCTTCGTGGACGACGGTTCCAGCTTCGATATGCTGAGTCATTTCAAAGTCCTCATGCGATTGCTTCAACGGGCGCCGCAGGTGCCGCGGCGGCGTTGTGCCCGGCACCGAGCAGGGTCCAGGTCCGGTAGGTCAGGTCCCAGAAGCGTTCGTCCTTGCGCAGCGCCACCACGTCGCGCGGCCGCTCGAACGGCACGGCAAGATCGGCGACAATCCGGCCCGGCCGCGCCGACATCACCAGCACCCGATCGGCCAGCGTCAGCGCCTCGTCGACGCTGTGGGTGATGAACACGACGGTCTTGCCCGAGGCTTCCCAGATCCGGAGCAGTTCCTGCTGGAGGACCAGCCGCGTCTGCTCGTCGAGCGCGCCAAACGGTTCGTCCATCAGCAGGATGTCGCGATCGTCGGCGAGGGCCCGCGCGACCGCCACGCGCTGCTTCATGCCGCCGGAGAGCTGGTGCGGCAGGGCCGAGCGGAAATCCGTCAGCCGCGTCAGCTCCAGCAGTTCCCCAACGCGGCGGTCGATCGTCGCCTTGTCGACGCCCGCGAGCGAGAGCGGGAAGGCGATGTTGTCGGCGACCGAGAGCCAGGGAAAGATCGAGGCTTCCTGGAACACCATGGCCGGCGTCTTGCCGCCGGCGATGGCGACCGTGCCGGAGAGCTGCTTCTCCAGCCCGGCGAGGATGCGCAGCACCGTGGTCTTGCCGCAGCCGCTTGGCCCGACCAGGCAGACGAATTCGCCGCGCCTTACCTGGAGGTCGATGTTGTCGACCGCGACGGTGATGCGCTTCGAGCGCGGCTCGTAGAAGGCCTTGGTGAGGTTCCTGACCTCGATCGCGTTCAGTGTCACGGCTTGTTGGCCAAAAGCTCGTTCGCCTTCGCCAGCAGGTCGCGGCGATAGATCGTGTCGAGGTCGATGTCGCCCTCGTACTGCAGCTGGCCCTGCTTGCGGAAGAAGGCTTCCTGCTCGCGCACCGAGGCGATGTCGATCGAACCGTCCGGCGAGCGGACGGTGAGCGCGATCTGCTCGAACAGCTCCGCCGGCGAGCCGGTGTAGTCGGCGACGATCTTGCGGACCGCCGGATCCTTCCAGCCGCCATTATCGAGTTCGCGCGCCGCCTTCAGATAGGCGGCGACGAAGCGCACGACGGCGTCCTCGTGGTCCCTGACGAAATCGGAGTTGAAGGCGAGGAAGCCGAGCTCGGTGCCGTCGACATGGTCCTCGACGAGCCGCACGGCGAGATCCTGGCCGACGATCTGGCTCGCAAAGGGCTCGATGCTCCAGCCGGCCTCGAGGCCGCCATTGGCGAAGGATTCGGCGGTTGCCGGCGGCGGCAGGTAGACGGGCTCGACATCGGCGAGCGTGAGGCCCCCCTTTTCGAGCGCCTTGGCGACGGAATATTCGCCGAAGCCGCCGGGGCCGGGAATGCCGATCCGCTTGCCCTTCAGGTCGGCGACCGTCTTGATGCCGGCCTCCTGCGCCTTCTTCGAGAGCAGGAAGGGCGACGGCGAGGCGCCGCCGGAAGGCAGTCGCGCGACGGTGCCGACGATGGTGATCGTCTCGCCGCCGACGATCGAGTTGAACAGCCCCGCGCCCCAGCTCGAGCCGCCCGCCTCGGCATTGCCGGATGCGAGCAGTTGCACGGTTTCGGCAGTGCCGGTCTTCGGCGCCAGCTCGACCTGGACGCCGAACGCGTCGAAATAGCCCTTCTCCTTGGCGAGGAAGAACGGCGCGTAGTCGGCATAGGGCGAATAGAGGAAGTGGATCACCGGTGCGTCGGCGGCAAATGCCGGGACGGCCGAGAGTGGCAGCGCGGCGGCGGGCAGGGCCATGGCGATGGCCGAAAGCAGGGTGCGGCGGGTGAGGCGCATCGTTGGCTCCTTGTTAGCGTGCTGGTGGCGAAAGCGCGGCGCGAAGCCCGGCCAGCAGGTCGAGCGCGCGAGGCCAGGGGCCGTAGCCGCTGGCGACGTTGACGTGGCCGGCTTCGCCCAGGTCGACGAAGTCCGAGCCGAGGTCGCGGGCAAGCGCCTCGCTGCGGTCGAAATCCATGTGCGGATCGTTGCGGCTGGCGACGAGGACGGACGGATAGGGCAGGCGGTGGCGCGGCACCGGGGCGAAGCCGGCGATGTCGGGTTCTGTCGCGGCATGGACGTCGGCATCGCCCGGCGCGACCAGAAGCGCGCCCGCGATCCGCTCGCCGCCATGCCGGGCGGCGTGATGGGCGGCGAGGATCACGCCGAGGCTGTGCGCGACGAGGATCACCGGGCCGGAGGCATCGCGGATCGCCGCCTCGAGATTGGCGAGCCAGGCGTCGAGATCCGGATGGGCCCAGTTCTCCTGCTCGACGACCTTGGCCTCGGGAAGCTCAGCCGCGAGCCAACGCTGCCAGTGCTCGGCGCCGGAGCCGTGCCAGCCCGGCAGGATCAGAATGGTTTGGGTCATGCGGGGGATCCATCGTCGCCGCTGATCTCGGCGTTGGAGAGAAAGCCCTTGGCGATCAGGTGGCGGAACAGGAAACCGCGGGCCTCGATAAGGTGCGCCGCCTCGATCGCGGCCGCCTTCTCGCCGTCGCCGGCGGCGAGCGCCGCGATGATCTCCTCGAACTCGTCGTCATTCGCCTTGGCGCGGCCGCCGAAATCGACGGTCAGGCGGATGATGCGCTCCAGCTCGTCGAAGAGCTGGGCGTTCAACGCGGCGAGGCGCTGGTTGCCGGAGAGCTCCGCCACCGCGATGTGGAAGGCGCTCGCCTTGCGTCGCACCGCGCCGTCCGCTGGATCGTCGCCCGAGACAAGTCGACGGAGCGCCGCGATATCCTCCGTCGTGGCGCGCGCGGCGGCGTTGCGGGCGGCGTGCGGCCCGAGCGCCAGGCGCAGGTCGAAGATGTCGGAGAGCGCGCGGAAGGTGACGTTGCGTACGCGATAGCCCTTGCGCGGCAGCACCTCGACGAGGTCGTCGAGCGCCAGGCGCTGCAGCGCGTCGCGCACGGGCGTCTTGGAG
>JAEWAD010000226.1 GCA_023391905.1 Pseudomonadota bacterium
GATCTTCGCTCCAAGGCGCGTGACCCGGCCCGACGGCAGCGGACGCGAACGGGTACGCGCCACCGCCATGTCGATCTCATGATCCACCAGATCGTTATAGGTGCAGCCGGCGCCGCGCATGGCGACGGCGCCGACGAAGAACAGCACGAGGTGGCCGATGTTCGGCAGCGTCGCGCCCGCGACGTTGCTGGCGAGCGCGGCGGCCCACCAGCACGGCAAGAGCAGCAGCCACCAGCCGATCGGCCGATCCCAGCGGGCGAGCCGCGCATAGGGACGCAGCCAGGGCGGCGCGAAATGATCGACCCAATTGCCCCGGTCGGCGTCGGCGACGGTTCCATGGTTCAGGCTCATCGGGGATCTTCCGCTTCGGTCGTGGGACGCCCCTACATACACCCGATCGACGCGCGCGCCACGCGACGACTTGATGCAACTGGGATAGGCTCGCGACATGAACCCGCGCGCCTTCACCATCGATGCCGTCGAAACCGGACGCGACCTCGACGACGCGGTCGCGCTGATCCGCGCCTATGCCGCGGCGCTGCCGATCGACCTCGCCTATCAGGATTTCGAGGCCGAGATCGCCACCATGCCTGGCAAATACGCGCCGCCGGCCGGAGCGCTGCTGCTGGCGCGCGCCCGCGACGGCGCCGCGCTCGGCTGCGTCGGCCTGCGCCCGCTTGCGGATCCCGGTGATTGCGAGATGAAACGGCTCTATGTCGCGCCGGCGGGACGCGGGCTCGGCGTCGGTCGCGCGCTGGTGACGGCCGTCGTCGCGGCGGCGCGGCAGGCCGGCTACCAGCGCCTGCTGCTCGACACGCTACCCAGCATGGCGGCGGCAATGGCGCTCTACGAGGAAGCCGGATTCGCCACCATCCCGGCCTATTACGACACGCCGGTCGCCGGCACGCGCTTCATGGCGCTGGCGCTCGGCTGAATTCAGAAGGCGTGCTTGTAGCCGAAGGCGGCGTTGACCTTGTCGCCCTCGAGCCCCTCGCCGGTATCCTTCCAGCTATAGCCGAGATTGACCGAGACGGAATTGGCCGCGTCGATCGCATAGGTCAGGCCGGTGCCGGCCTTGGGTGTGATCCAGGTGGCGTCGAAGGCGTCGCGATAGCGCAGGTTGAAGACGTTCCAGGTCCACTTGTCCGAGAGCTTCCAGTCCCCGGCGAGATAGATGGCGTAGTAGAAGGCATCGGAATCCGGCACGTCGTCGATCGTGATGCCGGTCGCGTCCCAGGTGTAGCCGAGCGCCACCGACGGCGTCAGCGAGAAGCGCTCGAAGCGGAAGCGGTAGCCGAGCGAGCCCTCGCCGTAATACTGGTACTTGTCGTCCGGCTTGAAGGTGCTCTGGACGTAGCCGCCGAGGATCCAGTTGTTGTCGAAACTGTGCGACAGGCTGAGCTTCAGCGTGTTGTCGGCCCAGTCGCCCGCCTCATGGCTCGACGTGTCGCGCGCATAATATTCCGGGCTGAATTCGAGCCCGATCGAGGTGGCGCGCCGCGCGGGGGCCGGTTCGGCCGCGGGAATCGTCATGTCGAGATCGCCGGCGGTGGCAGCCCCGGCGTCGATCATGCAGAGCCCTGCCAGGAGCAGGGCGAGGCCGTGCTTCATGTCGCTACTCCTGTTTTCCTTCCCGTCCGTCCGGCGAGCGCGCATCGCGACACCCCCTCGCGAAATCGACTCGCTGCCGCAACGTCGTCCGCGCCATGATGCCGAATAGGCGGGCCTCGCGCATCAGCACAATTCGCGGCCACCAGCGCCCACGCGGCGATCCGGATTCGACAAGTCCGCCCCTGCTTGCTAAGCGCCGCGCACGGGATTCAACGACGGGCAGCTGGCATGACCGAGACGCGCATCAACATTCTCCTGATCGGATCGGGCGGTCGCGAGCATTCGCTGGCCTGGGCGCTGCGGAAATCGCCCCGGCTCGGCCAGCTCTACGCGGCGCCCGGCAATCCGGGCATCGCGACGCTCGCCGACATCGTCCGGGTCGATCCGTTCGATCATCACGCCGTCGTCGATTTCTGCCGCCACAACATGATCGACCTCGGCGTCGTCGGCCCCGTGGCGCCGCTGGTCGCCGGCCTCGCCGACGCGCTCGACGCCGCCGGCATCAAGATCTTCGGACCGAGCCGCGAAGCCTCACGCCTCGAAGGCTCGAAGGGTTACACCAAGGATCTCTGCGCCGAGGCCGACATCCCGACCGCCGCCTACCAGCGCTTCACCGAAGCCGCGCCGGCGAAGGCCTACGCCACCGCCATGGGCGCGCCGATCGTCGTCAAGGCGGACGGCATCGCCGCCGGCAAGGGCGTCGTCGTGGCCGAGACGCTGGACGAGGCGCATGCCGCGATCGACGCCTGCTTCGACGGCGCCTTCGGCTCGGCCGGCGCCGAGGTCGTGGTGGAAGAATGCCTGATCGGCGAGGAAGCGAGCTTCTTCGCGGTCTGCGACGGCGTCGACGCCGTGCCGCTCGCCACCGCCCAGGACCACAAGCGCGTCGGCGACGGCGACACCGGCCCGAACACCGGCGGCATGGGCGCCTACTCGCCCGCCCCGGTCATGACCGACGCGATGATCCAGCGGACGATGGACGAGATCATCCGCCCGACCATGAAGGCGATGGCGGCGCGCGGCGCCCCGTTCAAGGGCGTGCTGTTCGCCGGCCTGATGATCACCGCCAAGGGCCCCGAGCTGATCGAATACAATGTCCGCTTCGGCGATCCCGAATGCCAGGTGCTGATGATGCGGCTGGAGAGCGACCTGCTCGAGCTGCTGCTCGCAGCCGCCGAGGGCAAGCTCGCCGGAATCGAGACACGCTGGCGGCCGGAAGCGGCGCTGACCGTCGTCATGGCGGCCAAGGGCTATCCCGGCGCCTACGCCAAGGGCACGCCGATCTCCGGCGTCGAGGCCGCCAATGCGCTGCCGGACACGCAGGTGTTCCAGGCCGGCACGGCGCTCTCCGACGGCCGACTGGTCGCCAATGGCGGCCGCGTGCTCAACGTCACCGCGCTCGGCGGCACGGTCGCCGAGGCGCAGGAGCGCGCCTATCAGGCGGTCGACACGATCGACTGGCCGGACGGCTTCGCCCGCCGCGACATCGGCTGGCGCGCCGTCTGAGAGGAGGCACCGCTTCTTCACCTCTCCCTGAGGGAGAGGTCGACGGCCGGAGGCCGGCGGGTGAGGGTTTACGGCCCGTCCGGATGGTTCCCTAAACCCTCACCCGACCCTGCGGGCCGACCTCTCCCTCAGGGAGAGGTAAGGTGCAGACTTCCCTCTATCCAAACCTTGGAGTTCCATCATGACCGACGACATCATCGTGCGCGACAGCAATGGCAGCCCGCTCGCCGACGGCGACTCCGTGACGCTGATCAAGGACCTCAAGGTCAAGGGCACGTCCGAGACGCTGAAGCGCGGCACGCTGGTGAAGAACATCCGCCTGACCGGCGACCCCGACACCTTCGAATGCAACACCAAGCAGGTGAAGGGCCTCGTGCTGCGGGCCGAGTTCGTCAAGAAAGCCTGAGGCCCGTCCGCAGCGTCTCAAACGCCTCGACGATCGAGGGTAGAGAATTGGCGTTGCTGATCAGCGCGGCCCCTGCCAGCAGGCAGTACAGGACAGCGATCGCGCCTGGAACGATCGGCACCAGACAAAGGGCGAAACTTGTCTTGATCCATGCGTCGGCGGGCTCTCGATCAAGCCTGATAAAGCGCAGTTTCAGCCCCTGAATGATCAGCGCGATGATGCTTCCCGCCAGAGCTGAAATCGCCATCCAGGCGACAACACCGCCCATCGCCACACGCATCGGCGACGTCAGTTCGGCCCCCGTCTTCGGCAGCGAAGCCAGGGCGCCGACCAGAATGACGCCCGTGAAGGTAAGATGTCCTAGCAGGAATTGAAGGAACGGCCGATAGGGATCGATCCTGCGATTTGCCTCCGACAGTCGCCGTACCAGTGTCGCCAGACGCCGATCCGCCTCGGTCAGTCTATCGCTGGCAGTGACATACTGATCAATCGACATCGACATGCGCACCCCACCACCGGCCAGAGCATCCGACAGCGCAAGCTATACGCGTGCCGCCGAAACACGGCACGCCGGGTAAGGCATCAAATCTCCGCGATCATTCCGGCAGCGTGTCCTTGTAGATCAGCCCGTCCTTCATGATGACGAGGAGATTGGCCTCGGGATCCTCGATCAGGGCGAGGTTCTCGAGCGGGTCGCCATCGACCAGCAGCAGGTCGGCGAGCGCCCCCTCCTCGACCACGCCGAGCTTGCCGGGATAGGGATTGATGAAGCCGGACAGGGCCAGCAGCTCGGCGTTGTCCGAAGTCGCCATCTTCAGCGCCTCGGCCGGCGTGTACCATTTCTGCAGCTTCACCAGCTGCCGGCCCTGCTGGCTCGCGATGCGCGCGTCGAACAGCGCGTCGGAGCCGAACGCCGTCTTGATGCCGTACTTCTTGGCGAGCCGATAGGCATTGTCGGTGCCGGCGAAGACCTGGTGCGCGCGTTCCATCGAATCCGGGCTCAGCGCCGGGATGTCGTCATCGTCGAGCAGCGGCTGGATCGACAGCCAGACGCCCTTCTCGGCCAGAAGCTTCGCCGTCTCCTCGTCCATCAGCTGGCCATGGTCGATGCACTGCACGCCCGCCCGGACGGCGCGCTGCATCGCCCTCGGCGTATAGGCGTGCACGGTGACATAGGTGCCCCAGTCGGCCGCCGCCTCGACGGCAGCGCGGAGCTCGGCGTCGGTGAACTGGATCGACTGGATCGGATTGTGCGGCGGCGAACTGACGCCGCCGCTCGCCATCAGCTTGATCTGGCTGGCGCCCTGCCGCAATTGCTCGCGCACCCTGAGCCGCACCTCGTCCGGGCTGTCGGCGATCGCCGCGATCCCCTCGCGTTCCGAGACGCTGAGCGGGCCACCCGGCTGGCGCGGCAGTTCGGAGCGCGAACGGAAATCGCCATGGCCCGAGGTCTGCGAGATGAAGGCGCCGGAGGGGTAGATGCGCGGGCCGGTCATCACGCCCTCGTCGATGGCGCGCTTCAGCCCGGTGACCGGGCCGCCGAGGTCGCGGATGGTGGTGAAGCCGCGCATCAGCGTCGCCTCGGCCTGCCGCGCCGCCAGCATGCTCAGATATTGCGGCTCCGCCGTCAGCAGCAGCACCTGCGGCGTCGCCGCCATGAAGGCGTGCCAATGGGCGTCGATCAGGCCCGGCATCAGAACGCGCCCGCCGCCGGGAATCACCACCGTGTCGTCGCCGGGCGCGACCTCGATCGGATCCGTCGCGATGCGCTCGATCCGGTTGCCGCGGACCAGCACGTTCGACGGCGGCGACAGCGCCGCGCCGCGGCCGTCGAAGATGCGGACATTCTCGAACAGGGTGACGGTGTCGCCGGCCGGGGCGCTGGCGGCGGCCGGTTCGGTCGTCGCCGCCGCGGCCAGGTCGAAATCATGCGCCCGCGCCGCTTGCGGCGCCATCACCGCCAGGACGCCTCCCGCGACGAAGCCCGCGAGGCGCCGCAGCCATCGGGTTGCCGGGCGCGGCAAGCGCCGATGTCCGATGTCGTCCATCGCCTGTGCGTGCAGGGTCTGTACGTGCATGGCCTGTGCCTCCCGTGTCGTTGCGCCGTCGATCGACTATGCACCCATGCCGGCGGGGCGGAAACCGCCTGTGCGCGGATCGTCGCGGGCCGCCGCCGATCCCGCCGCTCCGCTTCCCTCGCCTGGGCGAATCCGGCAGGATCGCCGGCCAACAGCCAGATTGATTGCCATGCCCGTCGTCCGCCGCCTCTCCGAAGACATGATCAACCGCATCGCCGCCGGCGAGGTGGTCGAGCGGCCGGCCAGCGTCGTCAAGGAGCTGGTCGAAAACGCCATCGACGCCGGCGCGAAGCGGGTCGAGATCGTCACGGCCGGCGGCGGCGCGTCGCTGATCCGCGTCAGCGACGACGGCGGCGGCATGACCCGCGACGACCTCGCGCTCGCCATCGACCGCCACTGCACCTCGAAGCTGGCCGACGACCTGCTCGACATCCGCACGCTCGGCTTCCGCGGCGAGGCGCTCGCCTCGATCGGCGCCGTGGCGCGGCTTTCGATCGCCTCGCGCCATGCCAGCGAGCCGCATGCCTGGGAGATCGTCGTCGAGGGCGGGCTGGTGCATCCGCCGCGCCCGGCCGGCCTCTCGTCGGGAACGCGCGTCGAGGTCACCGACCTGTTCTTCTCGACGCCGGCCCGGCTCAAGTTCCTGAAGGGCGAGCGGGCCGAGGCGACCGCCGTCACCGACATAGTCAAGCGCCTCGCCATGGCGCATCCCGAGGTGCGCTTCGCGCTCACCGGCAGCGACCGCAGCGGGCTCGACTATCCGGTCGCGCATGGCGACGATCCCTTCGTCGAGCGGCTCGGCCAGATCCTCGGCCAGGATTTCGTCGACAACGCGATCGCGATCGAGGCCGAGCGCGAGGGCATCCGCCTCTCGGGCTATGCCGGTCTGCCGACCTTCAACCGCGGCAACGGCCTGCACCAGTTCCTGTTCGTCAATGGCCGGCCGGTGCGCGACAAGCTTCTGCTCGGCGCGCTGCGCGCCGGCTATGCCGACGTGATGTCGCGGGATCGCCACCCGGTAGCGGCGCTGCGCATCGAGCTCGAACCGCATGGCGTCGACGTCAACGTGCATCCGGCGAAGTCCGATGTCCGCTTGCGCGATCCCGGCCTGGTGCGCGGACTGATCGTCGGCGCGCTGCGCAACGCCATCCACCAGGCCGGTCACCGCTCGGCGACGACCGGCGGCAGCGCCACCC
>JAEWAD010000295.1 GCA_023391905.1 Pseudomonadota bacterium
CTGCGCCTCGGGGAGCGGATAGGTGCCCTCCTGCTCGATCGGGGTCTGCGGCGCCAGCACCATGAAGAGATCCGGCAGCGCGTAGCGCTTGCCCGACACGGTCACCTGCCGCTCCTCCATCGCCTCCAGAAGCGACGACTGCACCTTGGCAGGCGCGCGGTTGATCTCGTCGGCAAGCACCAGATTGCCGAAGATCGGCCCCTTGCGGAACTCGAAGGTGCCGGCGCCACCCGCGTCGGCGCGGTAGATCTCGCCGCCCGTCACATCGGATGGCAGCAGGTCGGGCGTGAACTGGATGCGGCTGAATTCCGATTCCAGCGCCTTGGAGAGGCTCTTGATCGCGCGGGTCTTGGCGAGGCCCGGCAGGCCCTCGACCAGCACGTTTCCGTTGGCCAGAAGCGCGATGACCAGCCGCTCCACGACCCGTTCCTGGCCGATGACGGAGGCGTTGACGCGTTTTTCGATCTCGATGACGGAGTCACGGGCTGTCATGGGGGCTCATTTCTCGAAGGGGTAGATGGTCTTCCAGTCGTTCTTCATGTCGACGACCAGCCAGCCCCGCTTCGGCGCTTCGTCGAGCGCCTTGTCGAGCCTGCCGATGTGGGAATCTCGGTCATAGGCCCATTCGCGGACCGCATCGGTGTGGTGGACGATCAGGCCGAAGCGCGGGCCGCTGTTCAGCGTCGTCCATTGCAGCATCTCGAGGTCGCCATCGGAATTGCCGGCGGCGAAGACCGGCCGCTTGCCGATGAAGCGGTTGATGCCGACCGGCTTGCCGGGACCGTCATCGACGAATTCGATCTGCGGCAGCTTCAGGATCGAGACCTTGTCGCCGTCGAGCTTGAACTCGGTCTTGCCCGAGGAACCGACGACCTGCTGCGGCGGGATGCCGTAGGCGGCCTGCGTCCAGGGGCGCATGAACTCGACGCCGCCGCCCGAGACGATGAAGGTCTGGTAGTCGTTGGCGCGCAGATAGGCGAGAAGTTCCAGCATCGGCTGGAACACCAGATCCGTATAGGGCTTGTCGAAGCGCGGATGGCGCGCCGTCTTCGTCCAGTTCAACACCTCGGCCGTGAAGTCCTCTACCGACATGCCGGAGGAACTGGCGGCGAGCAGCTCACCGAGCCCCTCATGGCCGGAGGCGAGCACGGCCTTCATGTCGTTCTCGAGCACCGCCTTGAAGGGCTGCTGGTCCTTCCATTCGGGATGATCCTTCGCCATCGCCTTGATGCGGTCGAGCACGAAGATGCCCTGGAAGTAGATCGGCTGCTCCGACCAGAGCGTGCCGTCATTGTCGAAGGTGGCGATGCGGTCGTCGACCGCGACGAAATCAGGCCCGGCCGTGGTCGTGCGCGTCACGAAGTCGACGATGGCGGCCTTGGCCTTGCCATCGTTCCAGGATGGCAGCGGATCGGCAAAAGCGCCGAGCGGCAGCAGGGCCGCCGCGACGACGAAGGAGGCCAGCGCCATCGATACAGCGCGGCGTGTCCATGCTTGTGACCATGTTCGCATCAACATCTCCTCCCGGTGGGTCGGATCGCTGTCGGGGCAAAACCCTGCAGCCTGGGGCAGCGGTCATCTGGATTGAGGTTGAGGTGGCCCGCTACCGATGTGCCGGCCATTATGGCTGGCACCGGCAGGCGGCAGATCACGATCGGGGCTGTAGAGTGGAGATCGTCGTCAGAATAACTCTAAAGTCGAGGCGGGTCATCGACGTCCCCTCACGAGAGTTCAAGCGGCCTGATCTTTCCTGCATCATGGCTGCTCGTCGAAACGACTTCAAGCATGAAGCTGCCTCTACGGTATGTGGCGAGGCGGCGGTCTGTGTCGGAAGGGCAACAACCACGGGTTTCCGGCGCGTGCATGGCTGCCCTGCGCCCGGTTGTGGCGCGTTAACCATATCGTCGCCGCATTCCGTACGGTAGGAGACGGCCCAAGCTTCCGGCACCGCCGTGCCGCCCTTCATGTCTCCCTCCCAAGGTTCTCGTTCCGTGTCTCTGCTTCTTTCGCGTCGGTCGCTCCTGGCCGGCATGTCCGTCCTTGCCGCGTCCGCGCTCGCCGGCTGCGTCCAGGTTCCGAAGGAGCTCGGCGATGGCGGTGGAACCGCTGCCTTGGCGCCCCCGCCGCCGCCGCCGGTGGTGCCGGAGCCCGCCGTCGTCGAGGCGGCGCCCCTGGACGAGAACGCGGCGCGCTATGCCGCCGTGACGGACGGCGACTACCGCCTGCCGGCGATCCGCCACGCCGAGGTCGATCCGAAATATCTGCGCCAGCTCGTCGACGATCCGACCGGCGAGGCGCCGGGCACGCTGGTCGTCAACACCAAGGAAAAGCATCTCTATCTGGTGCTGAAGGACGGCAAGGCGATGCGCTATGGCGTCGGGCTCGGCCGCCAGGGCTATTCCTGGAAAGGCCGCGCCGTCGTGCAGTGGAAGCGCAAATGGCCGACCTGGACGCCGCCTTCCGCCATGATCAAGCGCAAGCCGGAGCTGGAGAAGTGGCGCACCGGCATGCCGCCTGGCCTGCACAACCCGCTCGGGGCCCGCGCTCTCTATATCTACAAGGACGGCGTCGACACGCTCTATCGCATCCACGGCTCGCCGGAATGGCGCACGATCGGCAAGTCGGCCTCGTCCGGCTGCGTGCGCATGTTCAACCAGGACGTCATCGATCTCTATGATCGGGTGCCGTCGAAGACGACGCTGGTGGTGATCTGAGGCGGGCGGGTCAGCGCTTGCAGTCGGTCGCGAACAGGAAGTTCTTCACCGAAACGTCGCCCGTGAACACGAAGTCGACGGCGCGCGGGCCCCAGAACACGACATCCTTCAGCACGCGCGAGGTGTAGGCGCTGTCGTGGCCGAGGCGTCCGAATTCGATCGGCCCCTTCAGCGACGATACGCCGTCGTCGAGCACGAGCGGGCGCTCGCACGGTGTCGAGCTCAGCTGGATGAAGAGGATGCCGGCGCCGATCACGCAGTAGAAGAAGGCCAGCCGGATCAGGAAGAACACTGCGTAACCTCTAGGCTCGGGAATCGGTGCGGCGAGCATAGAGAAGATTGGCCGCCGCGCCAGAGACCTGCGGGTCCCCGGCGCGGCGGCCCAGTTGCTGGGCGTCAGCCGCCGCGCAGCCAGACCAGCATTTCGCCCGGCTCGCGATTGTCCCAGGCGTAATAGGGCACGGCCTTGATCGGCGCCGTCTCGGTCTGGGGCGGCTTCGTGCGGTAGAGATCGCCGTTCCAGTCGCCCGTCGCGTCGAGTTCGGCCTCGGCCGCCAGCGTCACCACGCCTTCGAGCAGGCCCGGCTCGAAATTGGCCGTGAAGCTCGACGCCCCCGGCACGCGGATGCGGTTGAGCGAGACCGGGTTGTCGATGCCCTCCAGGCAGTAGACCAGCGGGCCGCGCTTCAGCGTCACGCGGCCGACGTCCTGGCGGACTTCCGGATGCGCGTAGAGCTGCTCGACGGCGAGGTCGAGGTCGAGTTGCACGACGTCGCCGGCCTTCCATTCGCGCTCGATGCGGGCATAGCCGTTCTCGCTCGCCGTGTTCAGGTCGACGGGCGAGCCGTTGACCGAGAGCGTCGCCTTGCGGCACCAGCCCGGGATCCGGAGGTTGAGCGCAAAGCGGGTCGGCTTCGCGACGTCGACGGTGATGCCGATGGCGCCGTCCCAGGGATAGCGGGTGTCCTGGGTCAGCTTCACCTCGGCGCTGCCGATGTCGAGCGTCGCGGTCGAGTCGCAGTAGAGGTGGACGGCGACTTCACCCTCGGCCTGGCCGTACATGTAGGTGCCGATCGACGCCACCATGCGGCCGATGTTCGGCGGGCAGCACGGGCAGCGGTGCCATTTCCAGCGGTTGTGGCCGCCGCGGCTCTCGAGCGGGTTCTCGTAGAAGAACAGCGAGCCGTCGAGCGACAGGCCGGAGATCGAGCCGTTATAGAGCGAGAGCTCCATCGCGTCGGCATAGCGGGTGTTCGGGCCCATGCCGAGCATGCGGTTGGCCCAGAAGGCGAGGCCGACGGCGGCGCAGGTCTCGGCATAGGCCGTCTCGTTCGGCAGGTCGTAATCGGCCGTGAAGCCCTCATTGTCGGCCGACGGGCCGAGGCCGCCGGTGACGTAGAGCCGCTTCGAGTTCAGATCGTCCCAGAGCCGGTCAAGCGCCTTCCTGAGGTCGTCGTCGCCATACTCGGTCGCGACGTCGGCCATGCCGGCGAAGAGATACATGGCGCGGACGGCGTGGCCGACGACCTTGTCCTGCTCGCGCACCGGCTTGTGCGCCTGGTTGTACTCGTAGTTCTTGAAGTGGTAGTCGGCCGGATCGGCGCCGCGCGCGCGGGCCTCCTCGTCGAAGAAGTGCGGCTGCTGCCCACGCTGGTCGACCATGAACTTGGCGAGGTCCATGTATTTGTGGTTGCCGGTGACGCGGGCGAGCTTGACCAGCGCCAGCTCCAGCTCCTCATGGCCGCAATAGCCCTTGCGCTGGCCCGGGTTCGGACCGAACACGGTGCCGATATGGTCGGCGTAGCGCGACATGACATCGAGCAACTTGCGTTTTCCCGTCGCCTGGTAGTAGGCGACCGCGCCCTCGATCAGGTGGCCGGCGCAATAGAGCTCGTGGCAGTCGCGCAGATTGGTCCAGCGCTTGCCGGGTTCCATGCGCTGGTACCAGCTCGACAGGTAGCCGTCTTCCTGCTGCAGCTTCTCGAACATGTCGATAACAGCGTCGATCTTGGCCTCGAGCGCCGGGTTCGGCTTGCGATAGACGCAGTAGGCTGCCGTCTCGATCGTCTTGCCGAGATCGGAATCCCAGAACATCTGCATCGTCACCGTGCCGTTCGGATGGAACGGGATGCGCAGCGCCGGCACCGGGCGGTCGGGGTCGATCTGGTCGAGCATGCCGGCCTCGACGCAGCGCTGGTAGAGGATATCGGCGGTCTTGTCGGCGACGGCGTCGACGCGGGCGCCCCAGAAGCCGCGGACTTCGACCTGCGGCACGGCGGGCGGCCGGAACCGGGCGCGCGGGGCCTCGTCGATGGATGGCAGAGCACTCATGGAAGACTCCTATTCGTCGGAAACGGGATTGGGGGAGGGCGCTACTTCACGGCGCCGGCTGTCAGGCCGCGGATGTAGAAGCGCTGCAGGAGCAGGAAGAGGATCAGGCAGGGGATCATCATCACGGTGACACCGGCCTGCACGGCGCCCCAGTCGACGGCGCCGAAGCGGCCCGACTGCACGGCGGTCATCATGATCGGCAGCGTGAACTTGCCCTGGTCGGTCATCAGCACGAGCGCGGCGAGGAACTCGTTCCAGGTGTTCAGGAAGGCGAACAGGCCGACCGTCACCACACCCGGCCAGACCAGCGGCAGCATCACCTTGGTCAGCAGCGCGAAATTGGTCGCGCCGTCGATGCGGGCGGCCTCCTCGATCTCCTTCGGCACGGCGTCGAAGGAATTGCGCATCATGAAGATCGAGAAGGGCATCTGCAGCGTGACGTAGACGAGCACCAGGCCGGTCAAGGTGTTCTGCAGGCCGAGCCAGGACAGGATCAGGAAGATCGGCGTCAGGATCGACTGGAACGGGATCATGATCGTCGACAGGATCAGGATGAAGAACAGGTTCTTGAACGGGAAGCGGAAGCGCGAGAAGCCGTAGCCGGCGAGCAGGCTGATCACCGCCGTCAGCACGACGCTGGAGACGGCGACGAAGATGCTGTTCTGGGCGGAGTGCCATAGGCCGGCGCCGAAGCTGTCGAGCGTGACGTAGTTCTCGAGCGAGAAGCCCGTCGTCGGCCAGGGCGGGATCGGCGGCTGGCGGGCCTCCGTCGGCGGCTTGAAGGTCGAGAGGATCGCCCAGGCGATCGGCGCGACGAAGATCATCGACAGGAACAGGCCAATGCCGTGTTCGCCGGCGAGGCGGGCGGACAGGCCGCCCTGGCTGCGGTTCGACTTGGCCATCATGTGCCCTCCGGATTGCGCAGCAGCCGGAGCTGGATCAGGCTCAGGACGACGAGGATGACGAGCAGGACCATCGAGAGCGCCGCGCCGTAGCCGAGTTTGAACGAGACGAAGGACTGGTTGAAAATCCAGTAGACCGCCGTGATCGTCGAGTTGCGCGGGCCGCCGCGCAGCAGGATGTAGAACTGGTCGAAGGCGAGGATCGATCCGGCGACCGACAGGATCAGCGCCAGCGCCAGCGTGCGGCGCATCAGCGGCAGCGTGATCTGGCGGAAGCGCTGCCACGCATTGGCGCCGTCGATCTTGGCGGCCTCCTGCAGTTCGGTCGGGATCGACTGCAGCCCGGTCATCAGGATGACCATGGTGAAGCCGGCCACCTTCCAGACCACCATGACGATGATCGACCAGAAGGCGGGATTGAAAGTGGCGAGCAGGTTGAACTTCTTCTCCGTCAGGCCGAGTTGCTGCGCCGCCGGGCTGAACAGGCCGCTATCGACGTTGAGCAGCCACGCCCAGAGCAGGCTCGCCGAGGCGAAGCCGACCACGACGGGCATGAAGAAGGCGGTGCGGTAGACGCCGGTCATCGGCCGTGGCTTCTCGACGAAGAGCGCCAGCGGGAAGGCGACGGCGAAGATCGCGATGGTGACGATCACCGTGTAGTAGAGCGTGAACTTGAGGGCGTTCCAGAAGCGGACGTCCTTGGTGATGGCGATGTAGTTGTCGAGACCGATGAAGCGGTGCTGGCCCATCAGAGGCCAGTTGTGCAGCGACATCCAGGCCGTCATGACGAGCGGGATCACGAAGAACACCGTCACCAGGGCGATGGCCGGGGCGATGTAGAGCAGGCCGACCCAATGGCCACGGTCGATCTTCGACCGTCGTCTGGCGGGCGCGGTAGGCGTGACGACGCCCGCCTTGGCCGTGATCGATGACATGTGGGTCCCTCGCATGCACTGTGCTGCGGTGTGAGGCGGGGGCGCGAGGCCCCCGCCAGGGCCTTTACTGGCCGGTGCCGGCGTCGATGATGCCCTGCATCGTCTCCTGCGCGTTGGCGAGCGAGCCATCCACGTCGTCGCCGAAGAAGACCTCGTTGATCATCTGCGCCCACGGGCCGTTGGCGGAGTTGATGATGTCGTTGAACACGACGCTGTACGGCGTCCGACCCTTGGCCATCGCCTCGGCGGCGATCTGGTAGCGCGGATCGAGATCCTTCAGCGCTTCCTTGGCGATGTCGCCGCGGACCGGCAGGCTGCCGCGGCTGGCGAGCAGCGTCTGGCCCTCGAGCGAGTAGGCGAAGTCGAGGAATTCCTTGAGTACGGCCAGCTTCGGCGTGCCCTTGGTGACGACGAAATTGTCGCCGCCGGCGAAGGAGGACGAGCCGCCGTCCTTGCCCGGCAGGAAGGTCACGCCGTAGTCGATGTCCTTGTACTGCGTGTTGAGCGCGCCGATGGCGAAGGCGCCGGACGGAGCGATGCCGATATTGCCGCCGGCGAAGGCGGCGAAGAAGTTGGCGCCCGAGTCGGTCTTGGCGCCTTCCGGAACCAGGCCCTTCTCGACCATGCCGCGATAGAGCGCGATGGCGTCGCGCATCTGCGGCGTGTCGAGCGTGGCCTTGGAGCCGTCCTCGCTGAGGATGTCGCCGCCCGAGGCCCAGATCAGCGGCGTGAAGGTGAAGATGTTGCAGCCGCCGCAGGCACCGGAGAAGTAGAAGCCCTTGACGTCACCGCCGAGCGCCGCGACCTTCTCCGCGTCCGCCGCGATCTCGGCGAAGTTGGTCGGTCCCTTCTCGGGATCGAGACCCGCCTTCTTGAACAGATCCTTGTTCCAGATCAGCACGGAGCTGTCGGCCGAGAAGGGCAGGCCGTAGATCTTGTCCTTGTAGGTGCCGGTCTTCACATGGGCCGGCGACAGATCCTTGAAGTAGGGCAGCGATTTCGCCCAGTCGGTGATGTCCTCGAGCTGGCCGGCGGCCGCGAAGGCGGGCGTGTAGATCAGGTCGAGCGACAGGCCGTCCGGGGCGGTGCCGCCGGCTGCCGAGGTCGCGTATTTCTGCACCAGCTCGGCGTTCGGGATGATGTCGAGCTTGATCTGGTTCTCGTGGCTTTTGTTGAAGGCCTCGACGATCTGCGGCATGAAGTTCGAGCCGTCGGCCCGGACCCAGATATTGGCGGTTTCGGCGGCGGAGGCGATCCCCGTCATCGAGACGAGCGCCGCCGTCGCGGCCAACAAACTAGTCAGCTTCCTCATGGTCTTCCTCCCTGCTTGTCCCCGATCCAGGCTCCTCCCTGGGACCGTGACAGGTGGTCCTAGTCGCCCGGCGGACGACCGCATGACTGACGCACCACCAGGCGGCACGGCAGTTTTCGTATGCCCGGCTCGACGGGTTTGCCGTCGACGAGCGAAAGGAGCGTCAGTCCGGCCTCACGGCCGAGCGCGGTCAGGTTCATGTCGACGGTGGTGAGGGGCGGGCGCGTCGCCGAGGCGACGATCTCCCAATTGTCGAAGCCGATGACGCCGACATCCTCCGGCACCCGCAGGCCGCGTTCGCGCAGCCCGTCGACGACGCCACGGGCGATCTGGTCGTTGCCGCAGAAGACGGCGTCCGGCGTCTCGCCGGCGTCGTCGTCGAACATTTGCGCCACGGCCTGGTGGCCCCAGGCCTCCGACCACGCGCCGGTCATGACGCGCGCCCCGGCGAGGCCGTGTTCGGCCAGGACGGCGCGATAGGCGCCGGCGCGCTGGTGCACGACCGCGAAGGTCTCGGGCCCCGTGACGTGGACGATGCGGCGGCGGCCGAGCGCGATCAGATGCTCGACCGCGAGGCGCGCGCCGCCCTCGTCGTCGGAAACGAAGGCGATCGAGTTCGGATCGGGCTCGGTGAAGGCGTAGATGACGGGAATGCCGAGATCGGCGAGGTCGACTGGCAGGTGGCGGTCGAGCCGCTTGCCGGAGGCGATGATGCCGTCGACGCGCTTCTCCAGCATGGCGTCGACATGCAGCTGGCCGAGGCGCGGATCGTCCTCGACATTGCAGAGGAAGACGGAGACGCCGTTGTCGAGCAGGGCCTCGGAGACGCCGGCCATCACCGGCAGCGAGAAGCGGCCATAGGTGTCGTTGGTGAGCAGGCCGACCGTGAAGCTGCGCTGGCGCAGCAGGCTCTGCGCCAGGCTGTTCGGCCGGAAGCCGAGCTCGCGGGCGATGGCGCGGACGCGGGTGCGGGTTTCTTGCGTCATGCGGCCCTGGTCGTTCAGCGCCTTGGACGCCGTGGCGACGCTGACGCCGGCGGCCACGGCGACGTCGCGCAGCGTCACCGGCCGCTTGCGGGCGGTCTGGATCGGGCGGTCGCTGGCGTCGGTCATGCGTGGCTTCCTCGCGGCGCCGGCCGTTCGAGCGGCCGATCTGGGAAAAGCTTTTCTCAGGCCCGGAACAAAAAGGGCGGAAGGAACGGACCTACCGCCCGGCGGAACTGAGAAAACCTTTTCTCAGGAAAAGCTAGCACAGCTGGATCGACGCGCAAGCGGCTTGTGCCTTGGGGGGCGAAAAAATCTGCGGCGTCAGATCTGGAGCTCGCTCCAGGCGTTGGCCGTCCAGCGGTAGAGGAACATCGAAAGCTCCGCGCCGAAGAAGACGATGGTCGAGTTCCAGGCGATCGCGACCACCGAAAGCAGCCATCCGATCAGCACGACGAGGCCGTCGCGTTCGATCAGGCCGAAGGCGAAGGCGATGACGGCGAGCGCCGGCAGCTGGTTGCCGAGCGGGATCGGCAGCAGGATCATCACCGCGTGCACGAAGATCGGAATGGCGAGGACGACATGCGCCAGCCGCCCCGAAAGCAGGCCCAGGCGCGGTCTCAGCATCCATTCGACGCGGCGGAACCACGGCGCCACCCAGAGGCCGCCGGTGACGACGGGCTCGCGCGGCAGGCTGCGCTCGCGCAGCCAGCGCGGCAGCAGTAGGCGATCGGCGCCGGTCATGATCTGCAGGGCGAGGATGGCGAGCGCCGTGCCGAAGACGACGCCGGTCGGCAGTCCCGGCACGGGAATGAAGGAGGGCAGCGCCAGCATCAGGATGGTCAGGCCGATGCCGGCCTCGCCGAGGGCGTCCACCATGTCTCCGAGCTTCACCCGCTCGCCCCTGAGCAGCGCATCGAGATTGGCCAGGATGTCGGAGGCCGAGCGCGCGCGGAGGGGGCTGGTCGTCGCCGCTTCGGGTCGGGCGTCGTGGGGCAAGCGTCGGTCCTCGCACGGGGCAATGGGTCCCATATGGGGTGCGATGCCGGGCTCGCCAGCCGCTGTCGCGGACGCGCCGGCTCATCACGCGGCCAGCATGCCCTGCGATTTCGGCGACAAAATTGCGCAGGAACTCCCTATTCTCGTCATCATTCATACTATAGCTCAGGCGCGTTCCTCCCGAGATCCGGCTGCCCAGCAGGAGATATTCTTGTTTCGCGAGACTGCTCCCACACACCGTCGGACATCGCCGTCCTGGCTGCGCCAGGGCCTGTCCGGGCTCCTGCTCGGGCTCGCCCTCCTGGTCGCCATGGCGGGCGGCGCTTTCGCGCAGCTGGAGAACCCGCAGAAGCAGATCGACGCCTGGAACGCGACGCTGGAAAAGATCGATGTCGCGCTCGAGAAGGACGGCACCACCGACGCCGACTTCAAGAACCTCAAGCAGCAGGTGGCCGACATCATCGCCTCGGCGAACGTCATGGCCGAGGCGCTGGCGCCCAAGGTGGCTGCGGCGACGACCCAGGTGGAGCAGCTGAAGCCGACGGCGACCGACGCCCCGGAATCCGACGCCGCCAAGCAGACCCGCGAGCAGGCGCAGCAGGAACTCGCCGATCTCGCCGGCTTCCAGAAGCAATCGATGGCCGTCGCGAGCCATGGCTCCTACGCGCTGTCGCAGATCAGCGAGCGCCGGCGCACCCGCTTCACCGCGGCGCTGCTTGAGCGCAATACCAGCCTGATCGATCCCAGCCTCTGGGGCGACGCGGCGAGCGACGTGCCGGCGATCGCGGGCCGGACCGGCTCGGTCATCGGCGAGTGGGCGAGCGTCATCGGCAAGCAGACCAATCGCTCGGTCGTGGCGATCTTCGTGGCGCTGCTTGCCGTCATCGTCGTCGTTCTCGTGCCAGGGCGTCGCTTCCTGCTGTCCAAGCTGCGCCGGCCCAGCCTCGAATATCAGCCCAACATGCGGGCGAAGGTTGTCTCGGCAGCGGCGATCGTGGCGGTGAACGCGTTCCTGCCGCTGATCGTGCTGACGGGTGGCCACACCGTCCTGAAGGCGCTCGACCTGATGCCGTACCGGGTCAGCCTGCTCTGGCTGGGGGCGACGGCGGCGGTCGTGTTCTTCTCGCTTGCCTTCGGCGTGGCGCGCGCGCTGCTCGCCCCGACGCGCGCCGCCTGGCGGCTGACCCCGCTTGACGATGCCGTAGCCACCCGCGCCTTCCGTTTCGCCGTGGCGATCGCTGCGCTGCAGGCGCTCGTCATCGTGCACCAGAGCATCTCCAAGGTGACGTTGGCCTCGCTGCCCTTCGTGATCGCGCTCGACGGCGTGGCGTCCATCATCATCGCCGTGCTGGTGATCGCGATGGTGCGCGGCCTGACGCGGCGGTCCGATCCGTCGGAGGAGGAGCCCGATGATGCGGACTCCGAGGAGTATGGCCTCGGTCGGCTGGCTCTGCTGGGGGCCGGACTGGCAGCCGGCGTCTCCATCCTGGCCTGCCTGATGGGCTATGTCGCGCTCGGGCGTTTCGTCACCACGCAGATCGTCTGGATCGCGACCGTCCTCGCGCTGCTCTATCTGCTGATGAAGCTGACCGACGAGCTGACCGCCTTTTCGTTCAGCCGGGAAGGCCTCGTCGGCAGCCGCCTGATCTCGTCCGTCGGCTTCGCGCCTCGATCGGTGACCCAGGTCGGCGTGCTGGCCAATGGTGCCGCCCACCTGGTGCTGATCAGCCTCGCCTTCCTCGCCATCGTGGCGCAGTGGGGCGTCGATTCCTCCGGCCTGTTCGGAACGATCCAGCAGCTATTCCTCGGCTTCAAGATCGGCTCGCTCACCATCTCGCTGTCGACGCTCCTGACCGGCGTCGCGGTGTTCCTGATCGGCCTTTTGATCACGCGCAGCCTGCAGAACTGGCTCGACACGCGCTTCCTGCCGACGACGCGGCTCGATTCCGGATTGCGCAATTCGATCCGCACCAGCTTCGGCTATGTCGGCATGATCATCGCGGCGACGCTCGCCTTCGGCTATGCCGGCCTCGACCTTTCCAACATCGCCATCGTCGCCGGTGCGCTCTCCGTCGGTATCGGTCTCGGCTTGCAGGCGATCGTCAACAATTTCGTCTCCGGCCTGATCCTTTTGGCCGAGCGGCCGATCCGGGCCGGCGACTGGATCACGGTCGGCGCCGAGGAGGGCACGGTGAAGCGCATCAATGTGCGCGCCACCGAGATCGAAACCTTCGACCGCGCCACCGTGATCGTGCCGAATTCGAGCCTGATCACCGGCGTGGTCAAGAACATGGTGCTGCGCGACCGTTCCGGCCGCATCGCCGTGCCGGTGACGGTGAGCAAGCTCGCCGACGCCGAGCAGGTGAAGGCGATCCTGATCGAATGCGCCAAGGCGCACACCCTCGTCCTGCGCTATCCTGAGCCGGTCGTGCTGTTCCTGAATTTTGGCGCCGCCTCGCTCGATTTCGAGCTGCGCTGCTACCTGGCCGACATTTCCGGCGGCGGGACGGTCAAGTCCGACCTTCGCTTTGCCATCCTCAGCCGGTTGAAGGAGGCGGAAATCGCCTTGCCCGGCTGACGCGGCGTTCGCAGTTCGTTTGCCATTTTCGTCTATGCCCTGATCGACGTTTCCTGACCCCCCGAGGCCGTTCCATGATCACCCTTTCCCGGCGCCTGCCCATGCTGTTCGCGGCGCTTGCCGCCACGGCCGTCCTGGCCGGCTGCTCCGAGACCGTCGACACCACGCCGAAATCGCCCGTCTTCTACGACCGGATCGACTCGGCCGGCGCGACCGTCGATCCGCAGGCGGCGGCCAACCTGATTTCGGGCTATCGCGCCAACAAGGGCCTCGGCCCTGTCACGGTCGATCCGCTCCTGAACAAGATGGCGGCCGACCAGGCCCGCGCCATGGCCAGGGCCGACAAGGTCGATCACGATGTCGGCGGCAGCTTCAAGCGTCGCCTCGCCGCGTCCGGCTTCGATGCCGGCCTGGCGGCGGAGAATGTCGGCGCCGGCTATCGCACGCTGGCGGAGGCCTTTTCCGGCTGGCGCGATTCCAAGCATCACAACGCCAACATGCTGAAGCCGGGCGTCACCCGGATCGGCATCGGCACGGCCTATGCGCCGAACAGCAAGTACAAGGTCTACTGGTCGCTGGTGCTGGCCAAGCCCTATGAGCGGCCGCCCGTGGCCGGCGCCCAGCCGCTGCCGGCCGACGGCAGCACCGTCGTTTCGTTCGGCGGCGCCGTCGCCAATCGCTAGGGCAGGGCAGAACGCTGCGGGTCGCGTCAGGACGCGCGACCCGGGCTTCTAGCCTGCCTCCCTGCCGTCCGGCAGCAGGGGATCGAGCGCTCGCGCCGCGCGGGAGCGGTAGCGCTCCTTGTGCCAGATCATGCTGAAGGCGCGCGGCGTCATGGTGAAGGCGGCGCGCACCAGCGTGCCGGCGGCGATGTGCGGCGCGGCGGCGCGCTCGGAGATGACCGTCGCATGGCCGCCCATCTCGACCGCGGCGCGCACGGATTCATTGCTCGGCAGCTCCAGGTCGACGGTCAGGATATCCGGCGCGATGCCGCGCGCGGCCAGCGCCGCCTCGAATACCGACCGCGTGCCGGAACCGCGTTCCCGCAGGATCCAGCGCGTCGCGGCCAGTTCCTGCGCGCCGACGTCGCGCGCGCTGGCAAGCGGATGGCCCGGCGCGGTGACGATGATCAGCCGGTCCTCGCCGACCTGACGGCTGGCCAACGCCGGGTCGTCGATCAGCCCTTCGATGAAACCGATCTCCGCTGCGCCGTCATGCACGGCCCGGCGCACCGTTTCCGTGTTGCCGGCGCCGAGCCGGATATTGACCAGCGGATGCTCGGCCCGGAAGCGGATCAAGGCCGGCGGCAGCCAGTAGCTGGCGATGGTCTGGCTCGCCTCGATCGTCAGCGTGCCGCGCATCGTGCCGCCGAGCTCCGACAGCGCCAGCTCCGCCGCCTCGGCGCGGGCGAGCGTCGCCCGCGCTTCGTCGAGGAAGATCCGGCCCGCCTCGGTCAATTCGATCCTTCGTCCGACGCGATCGAACAGGCGCGCATCATAGCGATTTTCGAGCACATGGATGGCGGAACTGACGGCGGATGGCGTCAGATGCAGGGCCTCAGCGGCGCGGGTAAGGTGCTCGCGCTCGGCGACGGCGACGAAAATCCGCAATTGATCGAGCGTCATGGCGTCCATCATTCGATTGGATCGAATGAATGGTAATATATTTCGAGATGGATTGCATGCCGGGGTGATCGCATCTTGCCGACATGACCAATTCAGCACGTTCATTCTCCGCACGCCTGCAATCGCTCGCTCCCGGCCTTGCTCTGACCGCCGCCGTCTCGGTGGCGGCGCTGGGGCTTCAGGCGCTCGAAGTTTCCCTGTTCGGCCGTGCCTGGCTCGACGGCGTCGTGCTGGCGATCCTGATCGGCGTCGCGGTGCGCTCGCTCTGGGAGCCACATGCCGCCTTCCTGCCCGGCGTCAATTTCAGCGCCAAGACCCTGCTCGAGGTCGCGGTGATGCTGCTCGGCGCCTCGATCAGCGCGGCCGCGGTGGCGGCACAGGGCATGAGCCTGCTGGTCGGCGTCGCGCTGGTGGTCGCTGCCGCCATCCTGGTCAGTTACGGCATCGGCAGGTTGCTGGGGCTGGAGCGGCAGATGGCGATCCTGATCGCCTGCGGCAACTCGATCTGCGGCAACTCGGCCATCGCCGCCGCCGCGCCGGTCATTCGCGCCGACGGCGAGGACGTCGTCTCGGCGATCGCCTTCACGGCCGTGCTCGGCGTCGTCGTCGTGCTCGTGCTGCCGTTGCTGGCGCCGGCTTTCGGCCTCTCCGCGACGCAATATGGCGCCTTTGCCGGCCTGACCGTCTATGCCGTGCCGCAGGTGCTGGCGGCGACCGCGCCGGTCTCCGCCGTCAGCCTGCAGATGGGAACGCTGGTCAAGCTGCTGCGCGTGCTGATGCTGGGGCCGGTCGTGCTCGTCCTCTCCCTGCTCGAAAGCCGCGCGGGCAAGGGATCGGCCGGGGCCGGGCGGCTGCCGATGCGCCATATGCTGCCCTGGTTCATCCTCGGCTTCGTCGCGCTCGGCATGCTCCGCTCGGCGGGCCTGATCCCGGCCGAACTGGCCGCCCATGCCAGCACGGCGGCGAGCTTCCTGACGGTCCTGTCGATGGCTGCGCTCGGCCTCGGCGTCGATGTCCGCGCCGTGGCGCGGGCGGGTGTCCGGGTCACCGCGACGGTGATCCTGTCGCTCCTGTCGCTGGGTGCGATCAGTCTGCTGGCGCTGCGGCTGCTGCAGATCGCCTGAGCTTCTTGCGCAGCGCGTGGACGGCGCGCCGGGCGAGGGGACGGAGGCGCAGTTCCAGCCGCGCGAGCGCGGCGCCGAGCCGATAGGCCGCGCTCCCGCCCCTGGGGCCGATCACCAGCGTGCCGATCGCGAGCCGGTCGGGCCAGAGATGGTCGACCATCGGATGATCGGCGATCGCGAGCGAGTCGATCATCGCGATGGCGGGGGCCCCGAACAGCCATTCGGAGGCGGCCAGCATGATGTGGACGCCAGGCGAATAGCGGCCGAGCGCCTCGTCATAGGCGATCTTCCAGGTGACTGCGGTGTCGCCGGAGCGGAAGCTGACCAGCATGGCGACCGCCTTGCCGTCTAGCCGGATCGCATGGATGGCCGCCTCGCCACGCTTGCCGGTCTCCGCGACCGCGGCGATGGCGAAGGCCCTTTCGTCGGCGCGCAAGGCCAGTGCCGTACCGCGATGGCCCTTCCAGCCGCTCGCCTCCAGCGCGAAGAAATCCGCCAGCGCGCCGGGAAGCGCGTCGGCCGCCGTGACATGCTCGATCGTGAGCGCGCCCATTTCCCCGAGCCGCCGCATCTGCCGCGCCAGTTCCTTGCGCTTCTTGGCGGTCATCCCGCCTGCGACGTCCGCCGAGGCGCGCCGCAGCACGGCGCGACGATGCGCGCCGAGGATCGTCACGGGCCGCCCCTGCCGTTCGGCCTCGCTGCGGAGGGCGGAGGCGACGGCGCTGTCGAGCGGCAGATAGGGGAAGGCGAGGATGCGTCGTCCGGTCCTTTCGCCGTCCATGGCGGCGATCAGGTCGGCCGCGGCGGCGGCGGGGTCGCCGGCGTCGAAGCGTGGCGTGCCGAGCGGCCCGTGCAGATGCACCCAGGTCGTCATCGCCGGCACGAGGCGGCCGAGGCGTGTCGGCCGGACGGGCGCCACGACGTGCGGCCGTCGAACCACGCGCACCCTGTCGTCGCCGAGATGCGCGCATGCCGCGGTAAGGAGCGCGTCCGAATAGAACGGGTTTTCCTCCGCCACGTGCAGGGCGGTCGCCGATCCGTCCGGGGGCGTCGCGCCGTCCATCAGGGGTGCTCGCCGGATCGCCGGGCCAGCGCGATCGTGCCGTTCGGGCCGAGCACGTGGAAAATCGAGCAGCGCAGCTTCAGCCGCCAGCGGACGGCCAGGTAGACGGCGAGCGTCTCCAGCCCCAGCGCGAGCGAGGTGGCGACGGCTGCGCCCATCAGGCCGAAATGCGGGATCAGCGAATAGTTCAGGATCAGGTTGACCAGGAAGGTGCCGGCATAGACGGCGGCGCAGATGCGTTGTTCGCCGGCCATGGTCAGGATGCTCTCGGCCGGTCCGATCGAGGCGCGGACGAGCAGTCCGACCGAGAAGACGAAGATCAGCGGGAAGCCGGAAACGAAGCTCTCGCCGAACAGCGACAGCAGGAAGCGTCCGCAGACCAGAAGCACCAGCACGGCGGCAATCGACGGCCAGAAGGTCCAGTGCAGCGAATCGCGCACCGTCGCCTCGAAACGGGCGCGGTCGCCTGAGGCGTAATATTGCGAGAAGCGCTGCATCGTGCCGGCGCGGACGGCGAAATAGACGAAATGCACCAAAGCGAGCGTCTTCACGGCCGCGAAATAGACGGCGACCTCTTCCGGCGCGCGCAACTGGCCGACGATCAGGATGTCGACATTGGTCAGCAGGTTGAAGAAGCCTTCGACCAGGAAGATCGGGAACGCCACCGTCAGCCAGGTCAGCGAGCTGTAGCGCCGGAGTCCGGGCGGCACGACCTTGCGGGTGCGATAGGCGAGCGCCGCCATCTGCAGCAGGCTTGCCACGTAGGTCGCGATGATCGCCGCCCCCATCGCCGTCGTCGCGTCGGGCGCGGCGCCCATTTCGAACGCCAGGATGGTGCAGCCGATGATCAGCAGCGGACGGAGGATGAAGGTCGGCCCGAGCGCGAGGTCGGCCCAGTTGAAGCCGCGCGCGAGGCCGTCCTGGATCTCGCCGATCGCCAGCATCGGCACGCAGATCGCGGCGAGATAGAGCGGCATCACGTAGTAGCTGGCGATCTGGTCGCGGAAGAGGGCGATGCCGGCGAGCCCGATCGCGGCGATTACCGTCGCGGTGGCGAGCCCGTGCGCGCGGCTGCCGATGACGATGCCGCGCAGGAGCGCCATGTCGTTGCGGGCGGAGTATTCGGGCACGAAGCGGACCACTGCCGTCTGGATGCCGAGGCAGGCGAGCCCGCCGATGATCACGGCGCCGACCCAGACGACGACGTAGACGCCATATTCGAAATCGCCCATCCAGCGCGCCAGCACGACCTGGCTCAGATAGGCGATGACGGCGCTGACGATGCGGATGGCGAAGGCCATCAGGGCCATGCGTTGCGCGACGGCGCGATCGTCCCGGCCGGTCAGGATGCTGTCCCCGATTGCCGCGAAACGGGCGAGCCGTGGGCGCAGCGATGCGGGCGCCCAGCGTTCGACCAGTCCGACGAAGGATAGACGCACCACTTGCCCCCTGAACGGAATTGCGCCAAGCCGTCGCATCGGCCGGCCGGTCGGTGGAGCGTGTTATCTAGGGCGTTCTGCTTTAAGAAAGCGTTCGCCGCCGCCCTCGGCGGGCCCATGCAATCTGGAGAACCGATGACCGAGCCTGTCGAGACGGGGGCCGAGACCCCCTGGCGCAGCGACCGTGTACTGGACGCGCGCGGGCTGGCCTGTCCGCTTCCGGTGCTGAAGGCGCGCAAGCTGATGGCCGGCATGGCCGAGGGCAAGCGGCTGCTCGTCGAGGCGACGGATCCGATGGCGGCGATCGACATCCCGCATCTCTGCCAGCAGGATGGCCATCGCCTGGTGCGGCAGGACCGAAGCGGCACGGGCAATGCCGCGCTGCTGCGCTTTCTCATCGAATGCGGGCCGCGAGCGGCTCAGACCGCCTGATCCGCTTCGATCGCGGCAATCAGCCGGCCAAGTCCGGCGACGAGCTGGCTTCGGAAAACGGGATCGGCGGCGATCGCCTCTGCCGTGAGGCCTTTGGCCAGCAGGGCGACGGCAAGGCCCGCCTCGTCGATCACCCGGCCCGACATCGTGGTCAGCACGAGGCGGAGCGCCGCCTGCGCATCGGAGGCGCGCGGCGATGCGTTGAAGAGGGCGATCGGCTTGCCGGGGAACTCCGAGCCGCCGACCAGCCAGTCGAGCGCGTTCTTGAAGGCGCCGGGAATGCCGCGCGCATATTCGGGGCAGGAAACCAGGATGGCGTCGGCGGCGCCGACGCGGCGGCGCAGATCGGCGACTTCTTCCGGCAGCCCGGCCTGTTCGACGTCCGGATTGAAGTGCGGCAGGCGGTCGATGGCCGTGAAGTGCTCGAAACGCACGTCTTCCGGCGCCACAAGCGCCGCCGCGTCCAGCAGCGACCGGTTGGAGGATTGCGCGCGCAGGCTGCCGCAAAGCGTCAGGACGAGGGGCATGCCGGCTCCGAATCGGTTGGTTCCGAGGGGCCGGCATCATGGGCGCGAAGGGCGGGCCTGGCGAGAGCAGCCTATTGCAGATACTGGATCTTGCCGCTCTTGGTGACGATGCAGTTCAGCTCGCGGCCGTCGACGACGAGGCCGAACTCATAGCCGGCATTGTGCGGCTTGGCGCGGCGGACATGGATGTTGCCACGCAGCGCGTTGTTGCTCGTCGCGGCGGCGTTGATGCAGATCGTCTGGGCCTGGCTTTTCGAGACCGCCTGGGCTTCGAGCGGCGCGAACGGCAGGGTGAGGGCAGTCGCGGCGGCGGCGACCATGAGCATCCTGATCGACATCTCAGTCTCCTTCCGGTTGCATCTCCGCGGTCAACGACCCTTCCCGGCTTCGGTTCCGTACCGCCGTGCCTTCTTCGCGCTCCGGATGCGCGGCGCCGCCCTGGCCGATGGGCCGCACGTGCCGCAGCAGCACGAGATCGATCGCGGCGAGGCAGAGCACGATCGCCGCGGAGACAAGCGCGACGATGCGCATGGCGGCGAGGAAGGCCTCGCGCGCGGCATCGAGCAGAGCCGCTGCCGTCTGGGTGTCGAGGCTCGCGGCCGCGACGATGGCGCCGGCCAGCGTGTCGCGGGCGGTGGCCAAGGCTTCCGGCGTCAGCCCCGCCGGCAGGTCGGCGCCGATCTGGTGCCGGTAGACGGCGGTGCCGACGCTGCCGAGCGCCGCGATGCCGAGCGCGAAGCCGAGCTCGGCGCTGGTCTCCGACATGGCGGCGGCCGAGCCCGCCTTC
>JAEWAD010000335.1 GCA_023391905.1 Pseudomonadota bacterium
TGCTCGCCTCTGTCCTTGCCCTCGCGGCGCTGCGGGCGGGGGATCTGCGCATCCGCCGCGCTCTTGCCGCGCTCGCGCTGCTCGGGCCCGGGCTGGCGCTCGCCGCCACGGGCCATGCATCCGCCGCGAGCCCGCAATGGCTGATGCGGCCGCTCGTCTTCCTGCATGCGACCACCATCGCGCTCTGGGCCGGGGCGCTACTGCCGCTGGCGGTCGCGCTTCGCAACGGCGGAGGCCGGGGCGCGCTCGCCCGCTTCTCCGTCGCCGCGCCTGTCGTGTTCGGCGTCCTGCTCCTGAGCGGCTGCGTCATCGCCGTGGTCCAGCTCGGCTCCGTTCCGGCGCTCTGGCAGACGGATTACGGCCGCATCCTGCTCGCCAAGCTTGGCGCGATCGCCGCGATATGCCTGCTCGCGCTCCACAATCGCCGGACGCTGACGATGCCATTGCTGCGTGGCGATGACGGCGCCGCGCGGCGGCTGGTTCGCTCGATCGCGGCCGAAGTCGCGCTCGTCGTTCTGGTCTTCGGCCTTGCCGCCGCCTGGCGTTTCACGCCGCCGCCGCGCACGCTGGTGGCCGCTGTCGTGCCCATCGAGCTGCACCTGCATGGCGCGCGCGCCATGGCGGAAGTCGTTGTGACCCAGCGCGCCGGCGCGGCGAGCCTCGAGATCGAGCCGCTCGACGGGGAGGGCGTGCCGTTCAGGCCGCTCGCGGTCGAGGCGCAGCTCGCGCCGGCGGATGGGCGGATCGAGCCGATCCGCGTCGTCGCGGAGCCGGTGGAGGACGGGCGATGGCGGGCCGAACTGCCCGGCCTCGCCGGCGGCGGCCGCTGGACGCTGCGCGTCGATCTGCTCGTCAGCGACTTCGAAAAGGCCATGCTGGAGGGCGATCTGACACTGTCCACGCCCTGATCCCGCCCGTTCCGATCTTTGAGTTGCCCACCTCATTTCCTGATGCTATTTCATCACCAGGGAGGAGTTCCTCGTGGGTAAGACGACGCTTCAAGACGTCGCCCGGGAGGCTGGCGTCAGTCTCGCGACGGTGGATCGCGTGCTGAACGGAAGAGCCGGCGTCCATGCGCGAACGGTCGAAAAGGTGCAGAGTGCTGTCGACCGGCTGAATTATCAGCCGGATCGGATGGCGTCGCGCCTGGCGCGCGGTCGTGACTACCGCTTCGAGATCCTGCTGCCGAGCGGCTCCAACGAGTTCATGCGGGTCCTCGAGACCGAGTTCCGCGCCACGGCCGAGCGCTATGTGCAGGAGCGTGTCCTGCTCAACGTCACTCAGGTCGACGTCTTCGACGGCGAGGCGCTGGCAACGGCGCTGGAAGGGCTGCCGGGCGAGATCGACGGCGTCGCCGTCGTGGCACTTGACCATCCGGCGGTCGCCGAGGCGATCAACGCCATCATCGGCCAGGGCATTGCCGTTGTGACTCTGGTTTCCGACCTGCCGGGCACGCGCCGCTCGCATTTCGTCGGCATCGACAATTTCGCCGCCGGCCGCACGGCGGCGAGTCTGCTCGGCCGCTTCGTCGGCCGGCGCCGCGGCAAGGTCGGCCTGATCGCCGGCTCGCTGGCGCTGCGCGACCATATCGAGCGGCAATACGGCTTCGAGCAGATCATCGCGCGCGAATATCCCGATCTCGAAGTACTGCCCGTCCGTGAGGGCCGCGACGAGGACGCGCGCGTTCAGCAGGTGGCCGAAGCCCTGCTCGCGGAGCATGACGACCTCGTCGGCATCTACAATGTCGGCGCCGGCACGCCGGGCATCGTCGCGACGCTGGAGCAGTCCGGCCGCACGCGCGACATTGTCTTCATCGCGCATGAGCTGACGGCCTTCAGCCGCCGCCACCTCATCCGCGGCCCGATCGACGCGATCATCAACCAGGACCCGGGCCACATGGCCCGCAGCGCGGCGCGCATCCTGCTCGCCATGCGCGAGGGCATGGAAATCGTGCCGGGCCAGGAGCGTATCAAGATCGACATCTTCATCCGGGACAACGTGCCGTAGCGCGTCGCACCGGTTCAGCCGACCACCGAAAACCTGGGCGTCAGCCCGAGACGAAGATTTGAAGGAGACATGCGATGAAGACGATCAAGGGTCCCGCCATCTTCCTGGCGCAGTTCGCGGGCGACGCCGCGCCGTTCAATTCCTTCGACGCGATCTGCGGGTGGGTATCCTCGCTCGGCTACAAGGGCGTCCAGATCCCGACCTGGGACAGCCGCCTGATCGACCTGAACAAGGCCTCGGAATCCAAGGATTACTGCGACGAGCTGGCCGGCACTGCCGCCAAGCACGGCCTCGAGATCACCGAGCTCGCCTCGCACATCATCGGCCAGCTGGTCGCCGTGCACCCGGTCTATGACGAGCTGATGGACGGCTTCACGATCCCCGCCATGCGCGGCAATCCGAAGGCGCGCCAGGAATGGGCCGTCGATCACCTGAAGCGCTGCGCCAAGGCCTCGAAGAACCTCGGCCTCAAGGCGCATCCGACCTTCTCCGGCGCGCTCGCCTGGCCGTTCCTCTATCCGTTCCCGCAGCGTCCGGCCGGCCTGGTCGAGGAAGCCTTCGTCGAACTCGGTCGTCGCTGGACGCCGATCCTCGACGTGTTCGAGGAGAACGGCGTCGACGTCGCCTACGAGATCCATCCGGGCGAGGACCTGCATGACGGCATCACCTACGAGATGTTCCTCGCCGAGGTGAAGAACCATCCGCGCGCCAACCTCTTGTACGATCCCTCGCACTTCGTGCTGCAGCAGCTCGACTATCTCGACTACATCGACATCTACCACGAGCGCATCAAGGCCTTCCACGTGAAGGACGCCGAGTTCAACCCGTCGGGCCGCCAGGGCGTCTATTCGGGCTACCAGAACTGGGTGAACCGCGCCGGCCGCTTCCGCTCGCTCGGCGACGGCCAGGTCGATTTCGGCGCGATCTTCTCCAAGCTCACCGCCTACGACTATGACAGCTGGGCCGTGCTCGAGTGGGAATGCGCGCTGAAGCATCCGGAAGACGGTGCGCGCGAAGGCGCCGAGTTCATCAAGCACCACATCATCCGCGTCACCGAGCACGCCTTCGACGATTTCGCCGGCTCCGGCACCGACGAGGCGGCCAACCGCCGCATTCTCGGCATCGCCTAAGCGTCGCAACGGATCAGATCGGGAGAACATCATGGCAATCGGAGCCAGCAAGGAAGAAACCGCCGGTCGGCGCATCCGCCTCGGCATGGTCGGCGGCGGGCAGGGCGCGTTCATCGGCGCGGTGCACCGCATCGCGGCCCGCCTGGACGACCAGTATGAGCTGGTCGCCGGCGCACTGTCGTCGGACGCCGCCCGCGCCAAGGCGTCGGCCAAGGATCTCGGCATCGCCGACGACCGCGCCTACACCTCGTTCGAGGAGATGGCCAAGGCCGAGGCCGCCCGTCCGGACGGCATCGAGGCGGTCTCGATCGTCACGCCGAACCACATGCACGCCCCGGCTGCCAAGGCCTTCCTGAAGGCCGGCATCCACGTCATCTGCGACAAGCCGATGACGCTGACGGTCGAGGAATCGAAGGAACTCGTCGATCTCGTGAAGTCGTCGGGCAAGATCTTCGCCCTGACGCACAACTACACCGGCTATCCGATGATCCGGCAGGCGCGCGCCATGGTCGCCAAGGGCGAGCTCGGCGAGATCCGCCTGGTGCAGGCTGAGTATCCGCAGGACTGGCTGACGGAGAAGGCTGAAGCCGATCCGAACAACAAGCAGGCCGGCTGGCGCACCGATCCGGCGCGTTCGGGCGCCGGCGGCTGCATCGGTGACATCGGCACGCACGCCTATAACCTGGCCTGCTTCGTCACCGGCCTGGAACTCGACCAGCTTCTGGCGCAGCTCTCGACCTTCGTCGAAGGCCGCCAGCTCGACGACGACGTGCAGATCCTCTTGAAGTGGAAGGGTGGCGCCAAGGGCATGCTCTGGGCCAGCCAGGTCGCGGTCGGCAACGAGAACGGCCTGAAGCTGCGCGTCTACGGCACCAAGGGCGGCCTCGAATGGACGCAGGCGGACCCGAACTATCTGTGGTTCACCCGCTTCGGCGAGCCGAAGCAGCTCCTGACCCGCAACGGCGCCGGCGCCTGGGCCGAGGGCACCCGCGTCAGCCGCGTGCCGGGTGGTCATCCCGAGGGCTATCTCGAAGGCTTCGCCAACATCTATACTGAGGCAGCGCGCGCCATCCATGCCGCTCGCGAAGGCAAGAAGCCCGACGCCGAAGTGCTCTACCCGACGGTCGAGGACGGCCTGATCGGCATGCAGTTCATCGAAGCGGCGGTCGCGTCGTCCAAGGCGGGCAACGTCTGGACGAAGGTCGGCTGACATCATCGCCTGGGGAGGAGAGATGGTGACGACTGGAAAGCCGCCTCTCCTCGAGGCGGCAGGGATCTCGAAATCGTTCGGGCCCGTCGAGGTGCTGGGTGACATCAACCTGGCCCTCGAGCCCGGCGAGGTGCATGCGATCATCGGCGAGAACGGCGCCGGCAAATCGACGTTGATGAAGATCCTCGCCGGCCATCTGGCGCCGACGAAGGGTGAACTGAAGATCGACGGGACGCCGGTCGTGATGGCCGGCCCCGTCGACGCGGAGCATCGCGGCATCGTCCTGGTGCACCAGGAGATCCTGCTCGCGCCCGACCTGACGGTGGCGCAGAACATCTATCTCGGCCGCGAGATCCGGAAGGGCCTCTCGGTCGACGACAAGGCGATGAACAAGGGCGCGGCGGAGGCCGTCCGCGCACTCGGCATCGACATCGATCCGAACATTGTCGTGGGACGGCTCTCGATCGCCCAGCGCCAGCTGGTGCAGATCGCGCGCGCGCTCCTCGTGCCGCACCGCGTTGTCATCTTCGACGAGCCGACCGCCTCGCTGACCCTCACCGAGACGGACGCGCTGCTGCGCGTCATCCTCGACATCAAGAAGAAGGGCGCCGCCGTCCTCTACATCTCGCACCGCCTGCCGGAGGTGAAGGAGATCGCCGACCGTGTGACGGTGCTGCGCGACGGCAAGCTGATCACCACGCGCCCGGCCGAAGGGCTTGAGCCGGTCGACATGGCGCGGCTGATGGTCGGCCGCGACGTCGCCAAACTCTATCCCGACCGCGTCGCGACCCAGGCGGTCGACTACGCGCTCGAGGTCGAGGGCATGGACGTGCCGGGCTATGCCCACAAGGCCTCGTTCAAGCTGAAGCAGGGCGAGATCCTCGGCTTCGCCGGCCTCGTCGGCGCCGGCCGCACCGAGCTGCTCGAGGGCGTCGTGGGGCTGCGCTCCGCGCATGGCAAGGTGAAGCTGAACGGCAAGCCCGTGCATTTCGTCACCGTGCGCGACAGCATGCGGGCCGGCATCGTCTATCTGAGCGAGGACCGGAAGGGGAAGGGCCTGCTGCTCGCCCAGAACCTCGGCATCAACCTGACGCTGGCGGCGCTCGGCCAGTTCCTGCGCGGCATGCTGATCGACCGCCGCAAGGAAGCCAAGGCGCTCGATGGCGCGATCGCCGAGTTCGACATCCGCACGCGCAGCAAGGACCTGCTCGCCGGCCAGCTTTCGGGCGGCAACCAGCAGAAGCTGCTGCTCGCCAAGATGATGCTGCTCGATCCGAAGATCGTCATCATCGACGAGCCGACGCGCGGCATCGATATCGGCACCAAGGAACAGATCTACAAATTCATCGCCGAGCTCGCCGAGAGCGGCAAGTCGGTCATCGTCATCTCGTCCGAGATGCAGGAGGTGATCGGCATCTGCGACCGCATCCTCGTCATGCGCAACGGCCACATCGTGGGCGAGGTGACGGGCGAGCATATGACCGAGGACGAGATCGTCGTGCTGGCGACGGGTGTGACATCGAGGGAGGCCGCCATGACGGCGGCGCACGCATGACCGATACCACGGCAAACAAATCAGCCACGCGTCGATCGCTCGGCGACATCGACCTCCGGGCCGTCGCGCCCTTCGTCGCGCTGGCCTTCCTGCTGGTGCTGGGCGCGCTGGTGAACCCCAACTTCCTCGGCGTCGACAACCTCTTGCACGTGCTGACGCGCAGCGCCTTCATCGCGATCATCGCGGTCGGCGCCACCTTCGTCAGCTCGGCCGGCGGCCTCGACCTGTCGGTCGGCGCCATGTCCGCCTTCGTCGCCGGCGTCATGATCCTGTTCATGAACACCGGCGTGATCGAAGGCCAGATCCCGATGCTCATGGTCGCCATGCTGCTGGCGGTCGGGGTCGGCGCGCTCTGCGGTCTCGCCAACGGCGTGATCACCACGGCAGGGAGGATCGAGCCCTTCATCGTCACGCTCGGCACGATGGGAATTTTCCGCGCGCTGACGATCTATCTCGCCGAGGGCGGCTCGATCGCCATGAAGGCGCCGGATCTGCGCGCCGCCTACCGCCCGGTCTATTTCGGCAACCTCTTCGGCGTGCCGATCCCGATCCTCGTCATCCTCGCGGTGGCGCTGATCGGCGCCTTCCTGCTCTACCGGACGGCGTTCGGCCGGCATGTCATCGCGGTCGGATCGAACGAGGACGTCGCGCGCTATTCCGGCATTCCGGTCAACCGCGTGCGCACGCTCACCTATGTCATCCAGGGCGTCTGCGTCGCCATCGCCGTGCTCGTCTACGTGCCGCGCCTCGGCGCCGCCACGCCGACGACGGGCCTGCTGTGGGAGTTGCAGGCGATCACCGCCGTCGTCATCGGTGGCACCGCGCTCAAGGGCGGCGTCGGCCGAATCTGGGGCACGGTCTGCGGCGCACTCATTCTCGAAGTGGTCGGCAACATCATGGTGCTGTCCAACTTCGTCAGCGAATACCTCATCGGAGCCGTTCAGGGCGCGATCATCATCATCGCGATGCTGGTCCAGCGTTCGCTTGTTCGGCGGCGGTGAGGCGTAAGGGAGGAGCCAATCCTCCGGACTAACTGGTTCAACGAGGGAGAGACAAATGCGGAAGCTTCTACTCGGTTCGGTCGCCGCCGGCCTGATGCTTGTCGCCGGCCTGGCGCAGGCGCAGGAGAGCAAGACCATCGCCGTCTCCATTCCCGCCGCCGACCATGGCTGGACGGGCGGCGTGGTGTATCACGCCCAGGAGCAGGCCAAGCGCCTCGAGCAGCGCTATCCGGGCCTCAAGGTCATCGTCAAGACGTCGCCTGACGGTGCCTCGCAGGCGAATGCGCTCGAGGACCTGACGACGCAGGGCATCGACGCGCTGGTCACCCTGCCGCACAATTCCGACGAGCTGACGGACCCGATCCGCCAGGTCAAGGACAAGGGCGTGTTCATCACGGTCGTCGACCGCGCGCTCACCGACAACTCGGTCGCCGATCTCTACGTCGCCGGCAACAACCCGGCGCTCGGCCGCGTCGCCGGCGAGTACATCAAGGAAAAGCTGAACGGCAAGGGCAAGGTCGTGGTCATCCGCGGTCTGCCGATCGTCATCGACGAGGAGCGCAACAAGGGCTTCGACGAGGGCATCGCCGGCAGCGACATCGAGGTCCTGGATCGCCAGTTCGGCAATTGGAGCCGTGACGACGCGTTCAAGGTCATGCAGGACTACCTGGCCAAGTATCCGCAGATCGACGCGGTCTGGACCCAGGACGACGACATGGCGGTCGGCGTGCTCGAGGCCATCAGCCAGGCCAAGCGCGAGGACATCCAGTTCGTCATCGCCGGCGCCGGCATGAAGGACATGATCAAGAAGGTCATGGACGGCGACAAGATGATCCCGGTCGACATCCTCTATCCGCCGGCGATGGTCGCCGTCGCGATGGATCTGACGGCCGCCGGTCTCTACGACCACCTGCCGGTCCGCGGCAGCTACATCCTCGACGCCACGCTGGTGACGAAGGACAACGCCAAGGACTTCTACTACCCCGACTCGCCGTTCTGATCGGATCGGCCTGACCGGTTGGCCCTCTCCCGCGCCGCGGGGGAGGGTTTTTTTTGTTGGGATCTTCCGCGTACGCCCGCCGCCAACTCGGGCTCGCCGTGGCGGCTGCTCAGGTTCGTCGCATGCCAGGGCCTAGCTCGCCGTCATCCCGGGCGAAGACCCGGGATCCATTCAGCTGGGTTGGCTGCCGCGCGAAACACCCGAAACCTCGGCTGCATGGATCCCCGCCTTCGCGGGGATGACGGCCTGAGGGTGGGCGGATGGCGGAGTTCAATCCGTCGATCGCCGCCACCTAAAGCGGCAGCAGGTCCGTGTTCTTGACCTCCTCCATCACCGCGTAGGTGTGCGTCTCGCGCACGCCGGGCAGCGACAGCAGGCTGTCCGAGAGGAAGGCGCGATAGGCGTTCATGTCGCTGACGCGCGCCTTGATCAGGTAGTCGAAGCCGCCCGCCACCATGTGGCACTCCATCACCTCCGACGCCCGGCGGACGGCGGTGGCGAAATGCTCGAACACGTCCGGCGTCGTGCGGTCGAGCTTCACCTCGACGAAGACGAGCAGGCCGAGGTCGAGCTTCTCGGCCGAAAGCCGGGCGTGATAGCCCTCGATATAGCCCTCGCGGGTCAGCCGCTTGACGCGGTCCGCCGTCGCCGTCGGCGACAGGTTGACCTTGGCGGCGAGCTCCAGCGTGGTGATGCGGCCATCCGCCTGCAGGGCCTTCAGGATGGCGCGGTCGATGCGGTCCATTCGGTTCGTGTCTCTTTCGGATCGTCAGTCGGTCGGCAGCGTCGCGAGGAAGTCGAGGGCGACGGCGTTGAAGAGCTGCGGCCGTTGCAGCGGCGCGAAATGCGTGACGCCCTCGATGGGGCGCAAGCGGCCCTGCGGCAGCGTCCGCGCCAGATATTCCGCGTGCTCGGTCTTGATGAACTCGTCGTCTGGGCTCTGCACGACGAGGACGGGCACGTCGATCTCGGCGAGGTCATCCGCACCATAGTCGGGCTGCGTCCGCTGCATGAGGCCGACCGCCTCGGAAAACGCCTTGAAATCGTCCGGCGTCGTCGAGAGCGCGGCGTAGTCGGCGACATGGCGGCTGAAGCAGTGGTCGATCACCGGCGTTGGCACGAACGGCCTGGTGCCGCTTGCATCGACGTTGCAGGCGAAGAACAGGAGGCCGGCGACTCGTTCCGGATGGTGGCGCGCCAGGACGAGCCCGGTGCAGGCGCCGTCGCTCCAGCCGATGATCGCCGCCTTGGGGATTTCCTGCGCATCCATCACGGCGAGGACGTCCGACGCCATCAAGTCATAGGAATAGGGTTGGCCATCGTGCGTGCTGCGGCCATGGCCACGGCTGTCGATGACGGTGACCGCATGGCCGGCCTCGACGAGGGCCGGAACCTGGTAGCCCCAGTTGCCGCTGTTTCCGAGCCCGCCATGCAGCAGGATCACCGGCGCACCTTTGCCGAATTGCGCGTGCCAGATGCGGGCGCCGCGATGGGTCACATAGCCCTGCCGGCCGGTCAGCGGCAGCGGCGCCGCGCCCTCCGCCGCGAAGCGGGCGAGATCGTCGTCGGTCAGGGTCGGTGAGGCATCCATCGGCATCTCCCCAAAAGCGATAGTGACAATCACGGGAAAGGTTGTTCTGGCCGAGATAATCACGGTTTGGGATGCCATCAAACCCCAAAGCGGCGCTCTTGGAGGCGATAGATTGCGGCCAACATCATTTCGGAGCCTTTCATGCCGACCGCCGCCTATTCCCCATTCCGTGCCCCCTATGCCGGCGACGACGCCGCGCTGATCCGCCATGCGATCCGTGGCGCCATGCTGGACGCGAGCGCCGAGACGCGCATCGATCGGCGCGCCACCGCCTTTATCGAGGCGATCCGCAGCCAGTCCGGCGCCGTCGGCGGCATCGAGGACTTCTTGCGCGAATTCGGCTTGTCCACCCGCGAGGGCCTGGCGCTGATGGTGCTGGCCGAAGCGCTGCTGCGCGTGCCGGACGCCGCGACGCAGGACCGGCTGATCGAGGACAAGCTCGGCGGCGCCGACTGGAGCGAGCATAGCGGCAAGGCGGAGGGCTGGTTCGTCTCCGCCTCGACCTGGGCGCTGGGGCTCTCGGCCCGGATCGTCCAGCCGGGCGACAGTGCCGATGGCATCATCGCCGGCCTGGTCAAGCGCGTCGGCACGCCGACCGTGCGCACCGCGACGCGCCAGGCGATGCGCTTCCTCGGCTATCACTTCGTGCTGGGCCAGACCATCCAGGACGGGCTGAAGCGGGCGAAGACACTGGAAAAGCAGGGCTTCCGCTATTCCTACGACATGCTGGGCGAGGGCGCCCGCACCGCCGAGGACGCCGAGCGCTATTTCCAGAGCTACGCCATGGCGATCGACGCCATCGGCAAGGGCGCCGGCAAGAAGCCGCTGCCAGACCGGCCTGGCATCTCGGTCAAGCTCTCGGCGCTGCATCCGCGCTACGAGGCCACCAACCGGGCGCGTGTCATGGCCGAGCTGGTGCCGCAGCTGGTCAAGCTGGCGGCGCAGGCGAAGAGCTACGACCTCAACTTCACCGTCGACGCCGAGGAGGCGGACCGGCTGGAACTGTCGCTCGACGTCATCGCGGCGGCACTGGCCGACCCGTCGCTCGCCGGCTGGGACGGCTTCGGCCTTGCCATCCAGGCCTACCAGAAGCGCGCCGCGGCGGTGATCGACTGGATCGGCGAGCTGGCCAAGGCGCTCGATCGCAAGATGATGGTGCGGCTCGTCAAGGGCGCCTATTGGGACACCGAGATCAAGCGGGCGCAAGTGCTGGGCTTGTCGGGCTATCCCGTCTTCACGCGCAAGTCGAATACCGACGTCTCCTACATAGCCAATGCGCGCAAGCTGATCGGCATGACGGACCGGATCTACCCGCAATTTGCGACCCACAATGCGCATACGGTCGCCGCGATCCTGGCAATGGCGGAGGATCGCGACTCTTTCGAGTTCCAGCGCCTGCACGGCATGGGCGAGGCGCTGCACGAAACGGTGCGCAAGGCAGAGGGCACGCGCTGCCGCATCTATGCGCCCGTCGGTGCGCATTCGGATCTGCTCGCCTATCTGGTTCGGCGGCTCCTCGAGAACGGCGCCAACTCCTCTTTTGTGCACCAGATCGTCGACA
>JAEWAD010000348.1 GCA_023391905.1 Pseudomonadota bacterium
CTCCAACTCTCCCCCGCAAGGGGGGAGAGAGCCGGGACGGCGCGCCTCCCGCGAGATCGCCGGCATCATCCATCGCCGCCCGCAGCCGGCCGGCATTCCGCTGGAGCGCCCCTGCGATCGCCGGCGCAACCGCCTTGCGCAGCGCCGCCGCGAGCGCCTGTCCCGTCATGGTCCGCGCGTTCATGCCCGAACCTCCTCGACGTCGAGGACGAGAATGCGCCTGTTCTCGTCGGGATCGCGCCAGGCGACGACGGCGAGCCCGCGGCCGCGATGGCGGATCCGCATGCCGCCCTCGATATCGGCGCGGAAGCGGAGCGTGATCCGGTGTGTGACGCGGGTCGCGAGCCGGTCGGCGGCGAAGCGCTCAGCGGCCGAAACTGGTTCGATCCGCGCCCAGAGCGTCGCGACCTCGTCCCAGGCGATAGTGGCGCCGCCGGCGCCGTCCGCCGTTCGGACCGGCCGTTCGAGGACGACGCGGCTCGAAAGCTGGCCGGGATCGAAGCCGCTCACAGCGAGCGCACCCGGTAGGGCGCGACCAGCGCCTCGAAGCCGAGCGGCGCGACGTCGCCGGCCTGGTCGAAGCCGACCGCGCCGCGATGCTCGAACCAGTGCGCGACCAGCATCATCACCGCCTGGCGCAGCGGCGCCGGCACGGCGAGGCTGGTGACGCCATAGCCGGCGGTCACGTCGATCTCGATGCCGTTGTCATAGAGCGCGACCGCCGGCTTCAGCTTCGCCACGAGGCGCGGCGGCTGGCGGGCGGCATCGACGCGGTAGTCGTCCGCGTCGAGGACGTGCGCCGCGCCAACAATGTCGTAGAGCGTGACGCTCTCGACCGAGATCAGGGGAAGGATCGGCAGCTCGATCGCCCGGCCGGACGGCCATTCGTCGAGATAGACGCGCCAGGACTGGGCGATCAGCTTGCGCCTCGTCTCGCTCTCGACATGGGTGCGCGCCGCGACGATGGCGGCGGCGATCAGTTCGTCCTCGGCCGTGCCGTCGACGCGCAGATGCGCCTTGGCATCGGCGAGCGATACCGGCTCGGTCGCCGGCCCGGAAATCAGCGCTGCGGTCATGACGGCTCCTGAAATTGCGTTGCTTCGTTGGGGGGAGCGACGCCCGCGAAGGCAGGCGCCGCTCCGGGTCAGCCCGGCGGGAGGGAGACCGGGCCGGCCGAGGGGTTTCGCCCCTTGTGGGGTGGGAGAAGGTCGTGGCGCCCCGCTGCCCCACGCTCGCCGTCATCCCGGGCGAAGACCCGGGATCCATCCAGCCGAGGCATCGGGAGGGATGAACCACCCGGCAGCCCGGCTGCATGGATCCTCGCTTTCGCGAGGATGACGGCGGAGGGTCCTAGCTCGTGCCGAACTTCAGCAGCTTGATGGCGTCGAAATCCTGGACGCCGCCGCCGACGCGCTTGGTGGTGTAGAAGAGCACGTAGGGCTTGGCGGAATAGGGATCGCGCAGGACGCGGACGCCGAGGCGGTCGACGACCAGGTAGCCGCGGCGAAAATCGCCGAAGGCGAGCGCGAGCGCATTGGCGCCGATGTCCGGCATGTCCTCGGCCTCGGTGACGGGGAAACCCAGCAGCGACGCCTCGCCGCCCGCCACCGCCGCCGGCTGCCACAGATAGTGGCCGTCGGCATCCTTCAGCTTGCGGATCGCCGCCTGGGTGCGGCGGTTCAGCACGAAGCGGGCATTGGCGCGATAGCCTGATTTCAGCGTGTAGATCAGGTCGACCAGCACGTCGGATGGATGGGAGGACGGCAGCGCGCCGGACGCGCCGGTGACGACATAGCCGATCTTGCCCCATTCCCAGGAGCCCTCGGCGACGGTCGAATAGCCGAGGAAGCCCCTCGGCTTGTTGGTGCCGTCGCCGGTGACGAAGGCAGTGCCCTCCTGCGCGGCGAAGGCGCCTTCGACTTCGGCGGCGATCCAGTCATCGATGTTGACGGCACTGTCGTCGAGCAGCGCCGCCGTCGCGGCCGGCATGGCGTAGAGTTCCATGGCCGGGAAATCGAGCGCGGCGATCGCCGGCGACGTGGTCTGCGAGCGCGCGCCGGTCTCCGCCACCCAGCCGACCGCCGGCCCGGTCGTCATGAAGGGCTTGCGATAGGTGCCGGAGGAGACCTGGCGGACATCGGCGATGGCGCGGATCGGCGAGAGGGCGGCGAGGCGCCTGCCGATCTCGGTCTCCGTCTCGACCGGCACGAGATAGCCGCCATCGGCGTTCGAGCCGGCCGAGAGCGCCTTCTGCTCGAGTTTGCGATAGCCGTCCTCGTCGCCGCCGCGCACATAGCCCTCGAAGGCCTGCTTGTGCTCGGACGGCCGCGCCGTCGCGCGCTCGGCGGAAAGCGGCGGCCGGCGGCCCTTCAGCGTCAGCTCGTCCAGCGCCTTGTTGATGCGGTCGAGCTTCTCCGTCGTCACCACGTCGGCGGAGAGCTTGGTCTCGATCTCGACGAGCCGCTCGTCATTCGTGTCCTTGAACGCCTCGAAGGCGCGCATGAAGTCGTCGAAGGCGGCGGAAACGTCGCCGCCCTCGGCTGCCTTCGCCTCGGGAGCGGCAGGAAGGGTCTCGGTCATCGGCTGGTCCTCGAATGGTGGGAGGGGCTGGTCGGGTTGAGGGAACGGGCCGCCCGGCGCATTTTCGCCGCGAGGCCAGTGGTCTTGACGCTCGAGACGCGGGCGTCGGGCTGCATCGGGAAGGTGACGACGGAGATCTCCCAGAGGTCGATCTCGGTGAGGCGGCGGATGCCGGCCGCCCGGTCGGGCTGCGCCTTCACGGTCTTGAAGCCGATCGAGAGCCCGTCGAGCGCGCCGGCGCGCATCAAACTCGCCACCTCGCGGCCGCGCGCCACGTCGGCCATGAGACGGCCGCGCACGAAGAGGCCGCGCGCGTCCTCGCGGATCTCGGTCCAGACCCCGATCGGCTCGGCCGGATCGTGCTGGTAGAGCATGCGGATGCCGGCGGCACCGCGCCGCGCCAGCGAGCGGGAAAACGCGCCCGGCATGACCAGGTCGCCGGAGAGGTCGGCCGTGCCGAACAGGCTGGCATAGCCGGAAAAGACGCCCTCGCCGTCGATGCCGGAGAGATCGGCGGCGGCGAACTTGGTCTCGAGCGCGGGAGGCTGGATGGTGGCCATGCGGTCTCCTTCGCGGTCCGGGCCGCGTGGAAGATGAGGAGTCGGATCAACGGGTTGGGGTGGACGGCTCAGGCGTCGATTCAGGCGGCGGTTTCGCGCTCATCGACCTGACCGCCGACCAGTTCGGCGCCGCGCCGGTGATCGTCACGCCGGCCGACGATCCACGCTATGGCGCGCATACGCAGGACACGGCGACGCCCGAGGCCATCGCCGCCCGGCTGCGGACGGTCGACGAACTCTGGCGCGACTGGCTGCCGCGGCCGAGAAGCTAGCCACGCGACATCAGGCGCTCCAGCGCACCGATGAAATCGCGGAACACCTGCCGATGATCCGGGCCAAGGCGTCGCAGCATGCGGTTCAGGAGGACTGTCATGTCGGCATGTTCTCCGGGTTGCATTCCACGTTTTGCAGCACGCTCGCCGTCATCCCGGGCTTGACCCGGGATCCATTCGGCGGCGATGTCGGTAGGATCGCGTCGAACGCCCGGGCTGCATGGATCCTCGCCTCCGCGAGGATGACGGCGGAGGGCGACGTCGGACTGAGAGGGGCGCAGGTTCCTCACCGGAGAGCCTGCAGGCACGGCCCATCCATTCAGCTCGCCGTCATCCCTGCGCAAGCAGGGATCCAGGCTGCCCGTACTGATCTCCGGGCCTTGTGCGTCGGGACGGTGGATCCC